>JAQBFG010000001.1:0-10266 GCA_032123495.1 Candidatus Zixiibacteriota bacterium
TATTCTATAATTTAAAAAAATAATTCTCATACCATTTAAAGTCAAGTGATTAATTTTCTTTTAGATAATAAGCTATTCCTTTTTTTTCCATAAAAGTGACCATTATTGGCCTTTTACCTTATCAATATATTCTCTTGATGCCACCCAAAAAGTGCCCGCAAGGCCGGGAGCAACGGTTGAATCTATCTCCTCGTCGTTAGAATTATATAGTTTAATTTTTGCAGATATCTCATATTTATCATTTTTTGGATCATGAACCTTGACTCTTTCCTCGATCGTATCACCCGTTATTGGGATTTTCAGGCCCTCAATTATCTCCTTATCAAATTCAAATAGTTTGCCTTCACGAGTAAGCCATAATTTTATATAGCAACCATTCGCATATTTGGTTCTAAATACCATTCCGATTTTGCCTTCATAGAAAGTTATATAATTTTCCTGATGCACATAGGTAGAAGTTCTGAATGGGTTATTAATATTAAGTTTTGGCTTTTCCGGTGACGGGAATTCGGCCCATGTTTGATCCTTAAGGGCATATCGGGTATCGCGGCTGGGATCCAGGGCGACGGCAACCCAGTATTTGGTAACACTATCACGTTTTATGTCAGGCCAAATTTCCCAATATTTTTGTATCCTTATCGTTTTGGGGCGATTTGGATATTTTGACCAGGTAGTTATCTCTTTTAATACCCGACCTTTACCATCAACCTTATCCAATTGAGGGTAAACTTTTTTCCATTGCTTTGATAATGGAGTAAATTTTTTATTTTTGTATGAATATACCTGCAAATAAACAGGGGCACCATCGGTTAGCATCCCGGATTGAATATAAATATACGAATCATTGGCATCGCCACCCCATTTAGGATTAAATCTTACTTTAAGCGTATAGACAACTTCAAAATACTTAAATATGGTATCTTTAACCGAGATTTTATCTGCTGCCTCGATATAATCTTCCCCCCAATAAGAAAGCTGAATAAAATCAACCACCGGAGGTTCATACACAAGATAAGCAATAATGGCAATGATAATTGATATTACGGCACCAATACCGGTATAGGCTAAACCGATGAGCATCGCCCCGAATGAGGCCATACCTAATGCCACGACACGCCAATTACGTTTTCTCCAAGCATCATAAATTTCGCATACCATCACCGCGGCTGAAACAATAACGCCCAAAACGGTTAAAACACGAACGCAAATTTTGGCCGCATTGGCTCGTGTTGTTAATGTTTTTATAGTTTCGCCGCTGGCTCCAGTTTCGGCAGCAACGGCCACTCTCAGACTCTGAGTACTCTCAACCGCCTCGGCAACAGTTTTTATGGCACCCAGAATATCTCCAACCAAACCTATTTTATCTTTGAGGGGGGCCTTTTGTAGATTTTTAAAAACGTCATAGGTGGATAATACTACCGCCACCGTATCAAGAGCCATCCCAAACCAAACACCATCAAGTGCTTGCTGAGCATCATGTTTTTGAGCCGTCAAGGCAAAAGCAGCATCATATCTGGAATTTTTTGGATCTGCCCAGATCTTTATTAACCGATCAAAAGTTTTTTTGCTTCGCGCCGCTTTTATCGCCGTTCGATTTCTTTTGGACAGATTATCCACGCGGTCACCTAGCCAGTTTGAGAATTTATTTTTCCCTAGATGTTTTTCCAACTTTTGAAAATAGGGACTTATCTTGCTATTTTTTTTTGTTATATCTTCAATTGATTTAACCTGATCCCAATCAACTGTTTGATTAATTTTTAATGCCAGTGCCGGCATAACATTAAAAAGAAATTTTCCCGACGCCTCAGAGGCAGTTTTTGATGTTCCAATAAATCCCCAGAGGTCTTTGAAGGCATATTGTTTGGCAAGTGCATCGTCATCGAATAAACTATCAAGATACTTTAAACCGGCCCGGCTTTTATTTAAATCTTCGGTCAGGATTGCAAGATAATGGTCAGACTCACGATATTTTTTCCTGGTTTTTTCTTTATCCGGATCAACACCGTAAAATGCCTTTACCAACGCATCGGGTAAAGTTCGTTTGCCGTGCTCTTTTTCAATATGTTTCTGAACGTTGGGATTTTTAATTAATTTAATTAGTTTTCCGGCTGCTTCTTCGGCCGCTTTTTCTGCAACCTCGATTTGATTTTCACGATACTCGATATACTTTTTTAGATGTGAAGTTTCATAAGATGTCGCTGTGACAGCCTCTTTAGCGGTTTTGACACTTGCCATGCCACCTTTGATATTTACACCATAAACTTCTTTCGATTTAGTTCTTTGAGGCGCCAGCAAATATTCCCAGGTCTTTTCGCCGCGATTTGGATAATTTACAAAACATGGCCCGGTGTTAATATTATTTTCAATTTTTGTACCGTCGCCACCGAGGGAACCGGATCGTTTTTTCTCCCCCGGTATATAAAGATCATATTTTTCACCGCCAACCGGTTTTCCTCTTTTATCTTTTAATTCTAATTTGATAGAACCTTTTTCGCCCGGTCCGCCAAATTCGGTCATATTAGATCTGACATCACCTTTGGAGTCGGCCACGTTTCGGCAGATGTCCCGTGTAAATCGTGACGCGTTGAGTGCAACTGCATTTTTTCTTCTCAGGGAGTCTAATTCTTGTAAAGCCTTAACATATGAGTCATGCAATCTAATAGCTTCATATATATAGCATTGATTCAGTAAACTGCATTTTCTTTTTTTTGTGTGGCGTTTACCAGTGCCAACGCTTGAGCCGCCTGCCATAAGAAAACCTCAAATTTAACAATTACATTTCAAAATGGAATGTTTTGCCAATCTTTATAAAACTATTCTGATCTTAGTCCCTCGATTGTGTCGATGATCCACTATCCTTCTCTTCTCTTGCCTGATTTAATTCATCATCGTCGTCATCATCATCGTCTTTATTTTCGTCACTATCCTCTTCTTCCTTTGAATCTACATCATCACCCGATTTCGCTTGAGTCCGGTCTCTTTTTCCTTCCGGAATTTTCTGCTCCTCGGCATCCTTTTCATCTTTTTCTTTTTCTTCGTCTTCTTCTTTTTCATCCGATGGAAATTCTACATGAACTTTGCCGGGAGGGACTTCCTTTATAATTATCATTCCATCAGAATCAGTCTTGCCTTCTTTCTCCTGACCATCGGGCAATGTCACTTTGTACTTTTCCTCGGCAATCGGATTACCGTTTTCATCTTCAAGTTTATATTCAAACCAATCTTTAAAATTCAATATACCTGAATCCTGATTTTCTTTTCCCAATTCAAATTGACCGATGTTAATAGTAAAGAAATATTCAGGAGGATTGTACGAACCGCCATACTGTTCCACCTCTTCGCTGGTCGGCAGTTCATCGGTATCCTCATGGTATTCATATTCCCACTTCAGTTCTATTTTGCTATCTTTGACGGGCGTTTTCAAATCGGTAATTATATCATGACCGCCATCAGCATCAAATTCATAAATGATAATTTTTGCTTCGGTGCCATCTTTGACGTCTTCCATGTCTGCCGATAATGTCAGGACATCACCCCGCCGCGCCTCTTCGGCACTCCATTTCATATTTTTTGCTTTTGGCTGAGGGTAAACCGGAATTTTGGCCGATTCACCACTAAGACCATTTGCCGAAAGATCAACTTCAAAATATATCTGATCATCTAATTCGATTTTGTCTGGAATCTCAAACTCACCGGTAAAGACATTCGCTTGCATCTCACCTTTTACTTTGCCGAGTTTTTTCCCTTTTTCTGTTTTCCCCTTAACCTTTATTTTAGCACCATTACCGACAAATACTGTCCGCACCTCAAATTTCGCTTTTAGTCCAACAAAGGCCATTCCTGAGGACCATGAAGCGGAAATCAAATGAGATTCAAGTTCTACCTCATGTTTCTCATCGGTTGCTTTTGTAAAATTCAAATCAGCCATTAATCATCTTCCAAAGGCTCATACGTTCCCGGTAAAAGCGTCTCAATAATCTGTTTCATCTGGGCACCAACAGTTTTAATCGTCTGTTTGGTAAATTTACCCGAAAAGGTAAAACCGATTTTATCTTTATAAACAAAAACATATTTCTGAAAAAATATCATACCATCGGCCGGGACCCATTTATAGACAAATTCCCAGGCCGGATTGCTGTTTGGTAATGTAATTTCTTCGTCTTTTAAAACATCAATACCGGTCATTGTCTCAGTAATCGGGGAGGTTCTTTCATAGGCAAAATCGGCAATGTCATCATGCCGTAGTTTTCTGTCAAGTGTCAGCATGAGACTATGATCCAAATCGGCTTCTTTGGGACCTTTGAAAACATATACGGTCTGATCCATCCATCCCTTTGGAAGATCAAACTTAAACGAATTATCTTTATTCATTTTAAAACCATTTATTTAAAATATTTATCAACTATTCAAAACAGTACAATGCTTTTTGACCGGCAACAAAAATATGACCCTCTTTATCAAGAGCCGGTGGAGCATAAAACTGCTCATCGGTTTTTGTAATAAGCCGTTCAAATATCTTCTCACCATCGGGTGCAAACAAGGCCAGCAGACTTCCATTTATAACTACGGCATGATTATCGGCAGTGACAGTAAGCCAATTCTTTTCAGCCGGTTTTAGTAAGGTCGTCCATTTTGTGGTGCCTTTTTCCAGGCAGATTAGCTGTATTCCATCAATTATGTAAACGCGGCCATCGCTACCGCATGCGGCCGGTTGGTTTTCCGACGGTTCGGTGACATCATATGACCAAAGAATATTTCCCTCAAGGTCAAATGCCCGATAGGCTCTTTTTGTTGTATTCTCTTTGGTCTGTTCAGACAGCAATAATAAATTATCATTCAAATCAAGCGATGCAGTCAGCACAGTGCCAATTTCAAAATTAAAAGAACCGGAATTCTTACCATCTTTCGAGTTGAAAATGACCACCTCGCTATCTTTGATAATAATTATCCGGTCATTGTCATTAGAAGGCATTGCAAAACTTATCCGGCCATCAAATTCATTTATCCAGTCAAAATCGTCGTCTTCCCAAAGATAATTGTAAATATAATATTTCTGTGGTTCCCGCATCGGCCCTCCCGAAAATTGCACCACAGCCTGGACTTTATCAAGCCCGGGTAATATATATATCGCTCCGGCCCAATCGCTCAGAAACGGGATGCTCTCGTCCAAACCAAATTGGTTGCCCTCATAATCCATTGCGGTCAGTTGATACGATGGATTCAAATAAGAAAAAAGATTTTTACCAAACAAGACACCGGCGGCACTATTAAGGGGGGTCTGAGATTGAAAAGTGCCGTCAGAACTATAAATAATCAAATCATTTCCGCTGGTAACTCCGATTCTATTTTCATGAACCAGGGTTGCGTATGGAGTCAAAACCAGATTCTCATTTATTTCGATATACATTTTGGACCAAAGCGGCTTCCATTTCGATTTCATTTCAACCGGAACAAACGAATTTCTTTGCAGATTTCCCATCCAGACCGGATATGCTATATCATTTATTTCAAACCCCATACTCTTATCCCCTATCTTATTTTCATCATTAGAATCTGCCATACAACACAAACCGATCGTTAATAAAAACAACATTAAAAAACTTTGAGCCAGATTCTTTTGCATAATCCATTTTTCATCCGCTTCATTAAATATAAAGCATTAGTAATTTCCCATTATATTAAAACTATTATCATTTAATCCACTGGCAGACCTAATCCATGTCTTGACTTCATCAAAATCAGCCGATGTAAATCCTGCCTGCGCAACTGTCGGAGTGTCCCAGGTATTGCCGCCACGATCAATACCGAGAACATACTTGGCAATCCATACGCCGTGGACACTGTTGCCGACATTTAAAGTTGAAAGCGGTGCGGTCCGCGCCGGAACTGCTTTCGTATTATTAAATGTCACATTAATGGTATAATGGGCGACCGCCTCTGTTGCGTTTTTGGCAGCAACATTGTGTTTCGTTTCTATAGCACTATAGTCAAGGCAAATTGGGAAAAAGAAAATATAATTTTTCTTAAAATCGTCCTTATTACCGCTTAAATAAAATTTATTATTCAACTTCTTAATTCTATCTTTTACCTTAATCATCCAATTCGTTTTACGGTTAGCGGTCCAGTTATTGCCGCCGCTATTTATAAAATTAAAACCGATTTTAATACAAATCACGGCGATACCATCAAATATAAATGCCGGGGGATTGTTCCCAATTTTTATTGAACGAGGCGTTTCGTCAGGTCCGATTTTATATAAAAAATAATCGACTGCACCGGTTCCGACAGCCTGATTTCTTTTGACTTTAAATGGTTTATAAATATCACTATAATTATTTGGCGACGATTCAAGATTGAACTCGATTTTTTTCGAGGCCCCGTCTTTTTGATACCGCATTACCGTTTGGTATTCAGACTCATTTAGGAACTTTTTGATTTGCTTATCGTCTTTGGCGGCATCATTTATCCAGTTAATAAAATGATACATCAATCTCATCCTGGGGGCTCGATTAGTCTGCATCATTGCCCCCAAGTCATGATGGTAAGGCATCCCGAAATAATATTGCCCAAAACATGAATCGATTGGCCATTTTCGCTCACCTTTGTGATAGGCATAATCATCCCACAGGCCCATTGCATGACCAAGTTCGTGTGCTACGGTCAGGGTTTCATAGGGTGGCCCCTGTTCATCAATGTCAGTAAATTGTGCCGCCCCGCCATACTGGACCGGCATCAGATAATTGTTTATTTTATAGTCGATATAATGCATATTAGATTCGGTAATACCCATATCACCATCGCCGCTATCATTGGAAATATTAACCTTAACCTTATGACTGCCCCCCCTTGTTGGCGGCTTGGCTTCAAAGAAAAAATATGGCTTAATCTGGATCTTACCCTTTCCTGCGGCATCGGCCTTGGCCGGTTCAAATACATACCCTTTCTGATGCCAGCGATCCTGCGAATTCTTTAAACCGAGCCGTTCAAAATTCTCAATATCAATATTGGAAACGACATAATTTTGAATGGTATTACCTTGCGGCACTGGGTTAGGCATCGCCTTTTGGTTTTTAACAAAGCGCCCATTCCAGTAAATCATTAAAAACGATCGTACCTTATATCCATCCTGCTCAGCAAAAGGAGTCCCATAATGGATATAGTGCAACTCAAAATGACCGGTTTCGTCGGCCGAGTATCTGTTATGAGACGGCTTAATTTTAAAATGTTTGCTATTTACCGCATCACCACCAGCAGGAGAGGTGCTCAGAATTAAACTGGTATCGCTTGCCACTCTTTTAATTGTGTGTTGCTTTCCATTCCAGTTACCATTCCAGATAATCAATTTATAACCCGGAAAGACATTGCCGACGAATTTAGTATTAGTTGTAATGACAGTTGTATTGCCGGCAACCAAAGTTGCTCTTGCGGTCGAATCAAAATAATTGGCGCGATGCTTATAGACACAATGAACATCGGTATCATTAAGCTTTGCGGCGCGGCAACCTTTTATCTGAAATTTGCTCGACTCCCAAGTCCCGGCTATCTGCCCGGCACGTTTATCCCAAACACTGTAAAACTTTCCGCAGAACATTATTCCACGAGTGTTAGACGGAACCTTGTTTATACCATTGCGCCAAACATCAGCCCCCGCCGATTTTTCATGGATAAAATCGATTTCGCTGTAACATGCCGAACTTACTTTGGGATTCTGAATACTATCATCTTTTCTTGGCTTATACAGTCTCAAATCCTCTTTATAAATATTAAAAAGAGATATTCTGGAATTGGCAGAAAGTTCCTGGTCGACATTGTTCTGGTCTTTATCTTTAATGACCTGCTTGCCATCCTTGTCGATCAGGACAATGTCATCAAATGAAAACGCCATCGGATTATCAACGTCGGCTTCTTTGGTACCATACGGTTTTAATTTCAACTTACTTTTTATTACGGTCTGGTAACGGTAAGTTTTTATGGCATCGCCGACTTTATAGCGGGTAAAGTAATTTGCTGATCTCCATTCGAATGGGAGGTCATAGTAGCAGAGCCTCTCATGAAATTTTTCCGGCGTCATTAATGCTTTAATATCTTTATCGAACTTCTTGACCAGGACCGGTTCGGTATCTTTATCTTTAGTATAGATCCAATATCGTTCAAGATTGGGGGTAAGCTGGGTGACAGCTTTGAATTCGAAATAGATATTTTTACGCTTTTTGTCATCAGGGACCTTGGCGGTATAAATTCCATCATGAAATTTAGTGATCGTTTTAATCGGTTCTTTGACAGTTTTACCACCCTTTTTAACATACTGAATGGCTTCAAGGGTCAATCCTTCAGGAATCCGCCTGTTCCGGGGGAAACCGTTTTTTAGGCTGATCGGATTGTAGGCGTTAAACTTCATATGATAGACAACCATATTCATTTCTTCGAGCGGATTGAGATAATTTGCGATAAAGTGTTTATCATGATAAAAGGGACAATCCTTTTCCACATGCGCCTTATCGGTTGCCGGGGAACAGACAATTTTCGGGACTCCTTTGGTGCGGGCAGGGACATCATTAAGATAAAAAAGAAGCGATTCAACCCGGCGGTATTTATCTTTTTGATATTTGCTGTCATCGGGGGTAGTCATTGGGAATGAGTACCCGCAACCTAAAAATTCTTTGCCAGCCTCGGCGAATTTTAATTTTTTTTCGCGAAAATCTTTCATTTCGGCTCGACTGAGATCAAGCATTTTTCTGATTTTTCGCTGATACAGAATAAAAACAGCCTGCCACATATATTCGGGCCAACGTTTTTTATCATCCTCTTCAACCTTTTTGGCATATTCAGCATCATCTATCGAAACCGCAAATATCTTCTTGATGCCTTTAAAAAATCCTCTTACCGCATCTCTGGTTTTATTGTCGGAATCCCACTCATTGTCAATTTTACCAGGATTGCAGCTGGTATCACTTTTAAAATCTTTGGCCATCGTATAATGGAAATAGGTCATGATCCATTTGTAATCGCGGATAGTATGTCTTTTATGGGCCAATTCTCCCCATCTTTTCTTATTGCCGGCTAACAGGCAATAGATTGCTTCAGCTCTCTCTTTGCTCAATTTGAAATTGGCGGCACAATCGCCGCCAGGGTCGGAATGACCGGTCAGGATCAGCCGTTTCCGGGAATCAAAACTAAACTGCTTTAAAACTGCCGCCAACCCGACAAGACCTTCGGATTCGCCAAGTTTATTCATACTGGCAGCGTCAGTGGTCGCAACATCCTTGTCGCCGCCCTTGCCGGGCATCAGGACTACGCTATTTTTATTAATAAGGTCCTGGCCGAACTCCAATATATCAACTGCTTTGCCCTTCAGGGATGAAACGACTTTTGTATTTGTTTTTGGGGCCATAGTTTTTAATAACTTATAATAATATTACTACTTACGATCCCTTATATCATATTTATATTCAATTTTTCCTGGCGGAAGATCATCCTCTTTGGCATATCCATCCTTATTCAGATAACCTTCCTTGACACCGCCGTTTGGGAGATAGACTGTATATTTTACATTTCCGACCGGTTTGCCATCATCATCTTTTAGTTCTAATTCAACATAGTCTTTAAAAATTAAAAGACCCGATTTGGTTTTCAGGCTGTCTACCGTAATAGTAAAATAAAATGACGGGGATGAATATCCACTGCTTCTGACTTTCGCATCCTGATCTTCTGCAAGTTGATCATCAATTTTTAATTCCCACTCCTGCTCAACTTTGCCGCTGCTGATTTTACATTCAAAAGATTTAAAAAGTTTGTCAGCACAGTTGGAATCTTTGATAAAAACTTGCAACTCTGCTTTTTCTCCATCTTCGACGCCAACTGTATCAACCAAAAGTTTTACTTTGTTGCCAACATGGGCGCTACTGGTTGACCATTCCGCTTTTGTGATAGCTTTCAAGGCTATCTCATAATCGCCCTCTTTTATTCCTGATTTTTGGATTGTGCCAGTAAGGACACTATTTTCTTTTTGATTGCTGGCCGATCTGATCGTATAATTGATCCCGCTTATCACTTTGCCGCCCTTATCAACAAAGGTGACATCAAGAAAATGCCCCTTGTCTACTTCAACCGCTACCGCCGAGGCCTGCACCGAACTTCCACCACTACCACTGCCGCCGCCACCGCCACCGCTATCGCCGATCATAACATCAAAACTGCCCATCAGGATTTTGGCTTTATTATCAGGTGGTTTTTGAAACGGTCCACCCTGCGGTATATGCGGAGGCA
>JAQBFG010000002.1:0-9577 GCA_032123495.1 Candidatus Zixiibacteriota bacterium
GTCGAAAGAAAAGCTGAGTCATCAATATAAATATCAGCCTCAGAAAGTGGTCCGCTGGCATGGGTCAGTTTCACCCATTCCGAATCTCTCAGTTTTCCGGTGCGAAGAACATGCTGGCTAAGTCTTGCCCGCCCGCAGAGAAGCCTCATCACTAATTGTTCCTGTGACATTTCAATCGAAAAGATACCAACCGACTTTTTTTCTTCAAGTGCCACATATTCAGCGATATTTAATGCAAAGGCGGTTTTACCCATTGAAGGACGTCCCGCAACTACCACAAAATCGCCATTATGAAGCCCAGCAGTTATATTATCAAGTTCGGTAAACCCGGTCGGAACTCCGACCAATCCGCCTTTTGTATTCTGGTAGTCTTCAAGCTGTTCAAAAGATTGCGGCAAAAGGTCTGAGACACGAACAAAACCTTTTCTCAAACGGCTTTCGGCAATTGTAAATATTTTCTGTTCGGCGGTATCGAGAAGATTGCCGACCTCATCATCCTGATCATAACAGCTTTTGGTAATATCGGTGGAAATACTTATTAGATTACGAAGGGTCGCCTTTTCAATAACAATATCGGCGTAAGGTTTAACATTGGCCGTACTGGCAACACCGTCAATTAAATCAATCAGATAGACCCGACCACCGACTTTTTCAAGCTGATTCATTTGAGATAATTCTTCGGCAACTGTCGTTATATCGCAAGGTTCGCTTTTTTCATATAGACTGAGAATTGCCCGGAAAATTAACTGATGTTTGGGGAAGTAAAAATTATCTTCCCTGTTGAAAAAATCAATTATTTCGTGGAGAGCTTCCGGGTCCTTCAGAACCGAGCCGAGGACTGCCTGTTCGGCGTCAACCGACTGCGGCGGTTCATGCAGCTTATTCGCATTATCTCTTCCAGTTCTAACTGCCACCAACTACTCCTGTTTTAAAATATCATATTTGGCTTTAAGCTTTTGTATATCTTCCCAGCAATCTTTTTTATACTTCTGAAAACGTAACAGAGCGGCAGGATGATAAGTAACGATAAGTGGTGTGTTCTCAAACTCGTGCCAACTCCCGCGAAGTTTCCCCAGCGGAGTTTGCGTGTCCAGTAACGCCTGCGCCGCAATCCGTCCGAGAGCGCAGATTATTTTTGGTTTTATCAATCGAATCTGTTCCCGAAGATACGGCATACAAGTTGCCATTTCATCCGGTTGCGGGTCACGATTATTCGGTGGGCGGCATTTTAGGATATTGGCGATATAAACCTGATTTTCACGTGAAAAACCGATCGCCGCCAAAATCTTATCCAGCAGCTGTCCCGCTCTTCCGACAAACGGTTCGCCCTTTAGATCTTCATCCCGTCCCGGGGCCTCACCGATAAACATCACCTCAGCTATTGGATTGCCGACACCATATACAAATCTGGTGCGAGTGGCGCCAAGCGAACAGCTCTGGCATTCGCAAATAGCCTTGTTGTGTCCGGTCAGCGATCTGTATTTTGAAATTTCTATCCTCGATTCTGTTTTAATACCCGGTTTTATATCTTCTGTGATTTCTTTTTTATTTTTCTTGAGGGTCATCCAACGTTTGGATAGTTCGGATTTTTTCAGAGCAACGTTTTTTTTATTGATAACCAGATCATTAGTGCCCATCTCAATCTGACAATCGGCCGCTCTTTTCAGTAAAACGGCAATATTGTTGTCTATATTATTTTTCCAGTCGATCAATCTATTTAACCTTTGCGATTCTTTTTATCAACTCAACAGCCAATTCTTTTTTATCCATTCTTGGCAGCGGAACCTGTCTCCCCTGCTTATAAATTATAATCACCTGGTTGCTATCGCTGTCAAACGGAGTGACTTCTTCGGTGCTGTTTAATATTATCAAATCAAGCTTTTTTGCCTTCAGTTTTGCCTTTGCATTTTTTACACCATTTTCTGTTTCAAGCGCAAATCCAATAACTTTCTGATTCGGTTTTTTAACTTTGGACAGAGAACTTAATATATCAACTGTTGGAGAAAATTCAAGGGGCAAACTGCCCTTATTCTCTTTCCCCTTCTTTATTTTTTCTTTTGCAACTATTTTTGCCTTGAAATCGGCCGGTGCCGCAGCCATAATCAAATAATCAGCATTTTTAAAATATTTCTTCACCGCCCGATACATCTGCTCAGTCGATTCGACTTCAACCAGATTGATATCGGCATCGGTCTTAATGTTAACCGGGCCGGAGATAAGAGTGACATCAGCGCCAGCTTCGCTGGCCGCCTCGGCCAGAGCAAAACCCATCTTTCCCGATGAGCGGTTGGAAATATATCGCACCGGATCAATTGCTTCGCGGCAGGGACCTGCCGTCACAATCACTTTTTTATTTTTTAACAGGAAAGTATCTGAATCAGGATTATTTGACTTTTTTACTTTTTTTTTTCGAAAGAAACTTTCGATTTCCGAAAATATCTCATCTGGTTCCAGCATGCGCCCAACACCGGTTGTTTCGCAGGCCAACTCGCCACTACCCGGTCCGACA
Source organism: Candidatus Zixiibacteriota bacterium (assembly GCA_032123495.1). Taxonomy (GTDB): domain Bacteria; phylum Zixibacteria; class MSB-5A5; order GN15; family PGXB01; genus JAAERC01. The sequence goes on from JAQBFG010000002.1 coordinate 2,510, forward strand.
AAAATATAGTCGAGTGATTTGAGATATTCGATATTATTCTGAGTAATCGGATTGAGATACATCTGCGTATTCATCGCCGGTGCCAGCATAACTGGCGCCTTTGTCGCGCAGATAACTGTTGATAACAGATCATCACAGATACCGGAGGCAATTTTCCCAATACAATTGGCTGTTGCCGGAGCAATAACAAACAGATCGGCCCATTCGGCCAGATCGATATGATGAGTCGAGGCGTAACGATCGGGAAACATCTCACAGGCTATCGGATTTTGAGAAACCGTTTCGATTGTCAGGGGGGTAATAAATTTGGTCGCCGCCGAGGTCATAATAGTGCGTACTTCGGCACCGTTCTGCTTCAGCAACCGAATAAGATAAACCGTTTTGTAAGCGGCAATGCCGCCGGTTATACCGACAATAATTTTTTTATTTTTTAAAGGCATATAAGAATATCGAACCGGCTAAAAAACGGTCAATTTACAGTTTCAACTTCATCCTGAATCAGGTGTGGCATTTCTCCAACTGATTCAATCGCTCGTGATTCGGAGAAAAGGATAGTCTCTATAAGCATTTTTACCTGATCCAGATTAATTGATGAGGTCCAGATCATTGATCCCCGCTCAAGAACCATTTCAAACTGCTGATCGCTTAAAAGTCCCAAATGGCGCAACTGCAGCAGGTAACCTACTGACTCAGAAGAGAATAGCTGTCGCTCTTGATCTGATAAAATTCTGGTGGCATTGGCACTTATTGTCGAATTATATAAAAATTCATTATCATTTTGAAGATGATCAAGAAACCAGGAATAGGCCGAACTTATCTCATTCTCAGTAAATCCCTGATTTTTGAGATAAGTCGCAATTTCATCCAAATCATCAAGTCTGCCCTGCTGATCCTTGATCTTAGACATCAGGAAAACCACAATTTCCAATACTCTGTCACCCACTATCCCGAAATCCTCCATAGTTACAACAGCTATTTATCAATATAATCGTTAATAGCCTTTAAGCAAGCGGATTTTTGCCGCTATGCCATAATTTAGTGCTTAAAATGCCTTACTCCGGTAAAAACCATCGCCGCATTTTTATTGTTAACTGCCTCAATTACTGCTTCATCACCTTTGGATCCGCCCGGCTGAATTATCGCCGTAACTCCGGCATCCAATGCAACCTCGGCGCCATCCGGCATCGGGAAAAAGGCATCAGAAGCCAAAACTGCTCCTTTTGCTCTGTCGCCTGCTCTTTTCACCGCCAATTCGCTGGAATCTACCCGTGAGGTTTGCCCCATACCAATACCAACGGTCGCCATATCTTTTACGATAACGATGGCATTTGATTTGGTATGTTTAACAATTTTCCATGCAAACAGAAGCGATTTTATCTCATCGGAAGTCGGTTGTTTATTCGTAATGATTTTCAAATCCGATTCACCAGTTACAAGATCATCGGCAGTCTGTAACAAAACGCCGCCGCGAACATATTTGGAAACTGTCTCACCCTTTGGCCTGCCTTTAGTTATCTCCGGCAAGACCAATAAACGGCGGTTCTTCTTTTTCTTAAGTAGTGCCAGAGCATCATCGTCAAATCCCGGAGCTAGAATACATTCTACAAAAAACGTCTGATGCAGAATTTCCGCCGCCGCCATATCGACCTGTTTGTTAACTCCAATAATTGACCCAAAAGCAGAAAGCGGATCACAGGCCAAAGCATCGCGGTAAGCATCGGCAATTGTTGCCCCCACAGCTGCGCCGCATGGATTAGCATGTTTGAGAACACAGGCAAACGGTTCATCGAAATCAAGCAACATATCCAGACAGGCATCAAGATCACCAATATTATTGTATGAAAGTTCTTTCCCGGCTAACTGCTCTGCGCGACCAAGAGTCGCCCCTTTGAAATTGCCGTCAATGTAAAACGATGCCTGCTGATGCGGATTTTCACCGTACCGCATTGACGATTTTAACGTAAATGCATAATCGATCTTGTCGGGCATTTTAGCCTTGTTATCAAACGCCTTGCCAGTGTTAAAATAGGCCGAGATAGCACGATCATAACGATGGGTCATATTAAAAGCTTTTGTGGCAAGTTTTCTTCTGAATTCAATATCCAGCGAACCATCATTTTCTTTCATTGCCGCAATCACAGTGCCATAGTCATCTGGTTCGGTGACAACCGCAACACCGCTGTAATTTTTGGCCGCCGCGCGCAGCATGGTTGGTCCACCAACATCAATATTTTCAATTATTTCGGTATCGGTAGAATCAGGATTGGCGACAGTTTTTTCAAACGGATATAGATTAACGACAACCAGATCGATCCGTTTATATTCCTGCTGGGCCAACTCGTCTTCGTCCTCCTGATTATCCCGACGGTACAAAATACCGGCATGGACTTTTGGATGCAGCGTTTTCACCCGTCCACCAAGAATTTCAGGGGCGCCGGTAAAAGTTGATACCGAAATTGCCTGGATACCTTCTTTTTTTAACGCCGCCATAGTTCCACCTGTAGAAATAATTTCGACGCCGAACTCTGCCAACGCCGATGCAAATTCAACCAGTCCGGTCTTATCGGAAACCGATATCAACGCTCTTTTTATTTTTATTTTATTTTCACTTTCTTTCATGCCTTACTTCCCTGTTAACATTTTCATAGCCTCATGATATTTGGCGACTGATTTTTCCAAAATCTCCGCCGGAAGTTCCGGACCTGGAGGATTTTTGTCCCAATCAAGGCCGGAAAGATAATCCCGAATAAACTGCTTATCAAACGATGGTTGTCCTTGCCCCGGTTGATACAGATTCTGCGGCCAAAAACGAGATGAATCTGGTGAAAGGACCTCATCGATCAAAATAAAGCGACCATCCCGATACCCAAATTCGAATTTTGTATCGGCGATAATAATTCCTTTGCTTAATGCATATTCGGCAGCTTTCGAATATATCTCGATTGATTTGTTGCGGCACAGTTCAGCCGTTTCGTTATCAACTATTTCGCACATTTGAGTAAATGATATATTTTCATCGTGACCATCATCGGATTTGGTTGAAGGAGTAAAAATAGGATTGGGAAGTTTTCCTGATTCAGTCAAATCTGACGGAAACGAAAATCCATGCACTTCGTTGAGTCCATTGGAACGTGCATTCAATAGTTCTTTCCACATTGAACCTGAGATATACCCGCGAACAATACATTCGATATCAATACGCTTGGCTTTCTTCACCAACATCGTCCGACCTTCAAGCTGATCGCGATATTTATGAAGGTTCTCCGGAAAATCATCGACTTCAGATGCAATAAGATGTGACTCGATCACATCTTTTAAGAAATCAAACCAGAAAAGCGACATTGCAGTTAGAATTTTGCCCTTCCCCGGAATTCCATTGGGAAGAATGACATCAAATGCTGAAATTCTATCCGATGATACAATCAACAGATTATCACCAAGATCATAAACGTCGCGTACTTTTCCTCTTGAAAAAAGAGGGTATTCTTCTATATCTGTAAACAGAACTGCTTTTTCAATATTTTCCATCTCAATTCCTTATATTTTTTTCGTGTCACAAATTAGCTTATTTAACGCTTCAGGGTATAGCTTATGCTCCATTTTGAGCACTTTGGCCGCAAGACTTTTAGGAGTATCCTGTGGTGAAATCGACACCTTTTTCTGTATTATAATTTTTCCATGATCATAGATTTCATCAACCAGATGCACCGTTACTCCTGACTCTTTATCTCTGGCTTTTATAATTTTTTCATGGACACGGCTGCCATACATCCCTTTACCACCATACTTAGGTAATAAGGCCGGATGAATATTGGTAATACGATTTTTATAATTGGCGATAACTGGCGGTGGCAGAAGCTTTAAATATCCAGCCAGCGCAATAAACTCAACCTCATATTCTTTAAGCATCTCCAATAGATCTCGGTGCGCATCCTCTTTTGAGGGGTAACTCTTCACCTTATAAACAAAGGTATCAATTCCGGCATTAAATGCCCTTTCCAACCCATAGGCGTTATCTTGGCCGGATATTACCAGAACTATTTTCCCCGCTAAGCGGCCGTCTTCTGAGGCATCAATCAACGATTGAAGATTACTTCCACCACCCGAAATAAACACGGCAATTTTTGCCCTACTATCCATTCAGTCTCCCGCAAAAACCTATTTTTATAATAATTATAAAAATGGAAAATATTTTTCAATTTCGTAATCTGTCACTTTCTCACGGTATCTGGCCCATTCAACTTTTTTGTTGGCAATGAGCTGTTCAAAAATATGATCTCCCAGAGCATTTCGAACCAATTTTGAATCTTCCATTGCACGTATGGCATTTTCCAGAGAATCCGGCAAAGAATCAATATGATTGTCAACTTTTTTCTTGGTTGACATTTCAAAGATATTCTCTTCAATCGGATCGGGCAATTCATATTTGCCCTCTATACCGGCCAGTCCGGCCGCCAACATCACGGTAAAGGCCAAATATGGATTACATGCCGGATCAGGAGAACGAAGCTCAACTCTGGTGGAACGCTCATACCCCAGCTTAAGCATCGGAACTCTAATCAGACTGGACCGGTTTCTTCGTCCCCATGACAAATAAACCGGGGCCTCATAACCAGGGACCAGACGTTTATATGAATTTACCCATTGGTTTAATACTAGCGTAATTTCTCTGACATGCTTCAATATCCCGGCGATAAAGTATTCGGCCATTTTTGATAGCTGATATGGCGCATCTTTATTATGGAAAAGATTTTTCTCACCTTCGAAAATTGACATATGGACGTGCATTCCTGAGCCGTTTTCGCCAAATATCGGTTTTGGCATAAATGAGGCAAATAGTTCGTTATCCATTGCAATTTCACGAACAATAAATTTATAGATCTGTGCAAAATCGGCCATTACCAATGCTTTCTGATATTTTAGATCTATTTCTTGCTGGCTTGGTGCCACTTCATGATGCGATGCTTCCACCCGAATACCAATCTGCTCAAGAGCGGCAATAGTCAACTTTCTAACCTGGGTTCCAATATCAACCGAGGCATAATCAAAATAGCCGCCGCGATCGATTATTTCCGGTGTTTCAGCATTGGCAAAATAGAAATATTCGAGCTCCGGTCCCATATATGGGGTCCAGTTCTTCTTTGCCATTTTATCCAAAATATTTTTTAAAGCCCAGCGAGGATCACCTTTATATGGTGAGCCATCCGGATTTTCAATATCACAAAACATCATCGCTGTTTTTTCGCCGCCGATTTCCCAGGGAATAATTCTGAAAGTACGCAAGTCCGGGATCGCAATCAGGTCAGATTCTTCGATTCTAACGAAACCCTCAATAGATGACCCATCAAACCCCTGACCTCTTTCCAACACAGCTTCAATCTCAGAGCTGGAGATAGCTATCCCCTTAAGCCGACCCAGAATATCTGTAAAATTAAGTCGGATATGACGAACTTCGGCTTCGTCAATAATTCTTAAAACATCTTCCCTGGTTTTTGTCATATCTTTTCTCCACGTAAATGTAAAACGCTAATTTATTCGATTTGATACGTTATGCAATAGAAATATAGGATAAATATTTATTATTATATTTTAAAGTAAAATCAGGCTATATTTTTGAATTTGGCGAAAATTATAAAGATAGATTACGCTTCGGTTCCGTTTTTTATCCAGGCTTTCAGCGAGATAATACGCTGGCCCTCAACTTTTTCCACTTCGAAATGAATATCTTTCCAACGTGGTTTGGCGCCAACCGAAGGAACCGAGCCGATAAGATCGTAGATCAGCCCGCCAACTGTTTCGAATTCTTTGGTTTCATAGTCAAGATCAAATTCTTCGACCAGGTCTTCCACCGATACTGAGGCATCAACTCGCAAAGAATTATCAGGGAACCTTATTATCTGAGGCTTTTCAGAATCATGCTCATCCTGAATCTCGCCAAAGATTTCTTCAAGAATATCCTCAAGAGTAACCAATCCTGCTGTACCGCCATATTCATCAACAACAATAGCAATATGAGTCTTTGTCTTTTTAAATTCTGCCAACAAATCGCTAATTATTTTTGATTCCGGCACAAAATACGGCTGACGAAGAAAACCTTGGATTTTTGGCGAACTCTGTCCCGAATTGATTCCGGTGAAAAGATCTTTGATATAAAGAATACCAATAATTTTGTCAATGCTATCTTCATAAATGGGATAGCGAGAGAAACCAAGCTCCTTGGTTTTCTGGCGAATCTCGTCAATAGTGCTATTTTTTTCAAAACCTTCGACATTAATTCTGGGGACCATCACCTCGCGAACCTCAGTCTGATCAAGCTGAAATATCTGACCGATCATTTCTTTTTCGTCTTCTTCAACAATCGGCTCATTAACTCCCGATCGTTCAGCAAGAGTTTCGATAGCACGTTCAACAATGTCCTCTTTTTGTTCATCCGATACATCATCATTTCCGGAATGGGAAAAAACTCTAGAGTAGAGACCCAATACCGGTTTGAAAAAAATGTATATGATAGCAAATAGCATGATATACCGGACAATCTCTTTTTCTGATGTTTGCAGAACTCTTCTCCGTGGCAAATATTCCATAAAAATAAGATACAAAAGCCAGATAGTGATAAGTAGAACCGGATAAATAATTGTCAGAGATAAACCGGATGCGGCACTAATTTCTATAGAGAGAAAAACTCCCAATAACGTAATCGCAACCAGGGCGAAAGATTTGAATACCGATGCAATCTGGATCGAAATACGGGGATTATCAATAATCAGGTCAAAATATTTTTTTCGATAACCGGTGAATCTTTTTACTCTTTCTTCCAGTTCATCCGATTCAAGATAAGCGACCGATGAGTACAGCGAGATAATATGTCCTATAAAATAACTAACTATAATCAACAGAAGATAAAGAAGAATTTCCATCAGAGCTGCCATCCCATGTAAAAACTCTCTTTTTCTTCCATTCTTTTTCTATCTTCTTTCTTTTCATGATCATAGCCAAGCAGATGAAGAAACCCATGACAACAGAGGCGCAAAATTTCATCCGTATAGGTAACGCCGTTGATTTTTGCAT
>JAQBFG010000003.1:0-4050 GCA_032123495.1 Candidatus Zixiibacteriota bacterium
GCCGGGTGCCCCATGTCTTTAGACGTGGGGTAAGATTATCACACCTCTATAGGGGCGGGGCACCAAAACACTTTCCCCACCAAATCGCGGTTGATTATATCCGCACCAATTAGTATATGAGTGATTATTCAGAAATAGAAAATTACAATTTTACTACAAATAAATTGTCCAAAAAAGCTGTTTTGGCAAAACGAACCCATTTTCGCTGTAATTATATGAGAGTGTTTAGGTTACATGGAATTATTGAGATTGCCACGTCGTCCCGACCCTTGGTTTGGGACTCCTCGCAATGACGTTAACGGCATTTACACGGTAGACGAGGACGTCTGCCGCGCACATTCTATGGCAGATTTTGCGGAAAAAACAAAAATCGGGAAAACGCCTGTCCTCTGAAGGAGGGAACCCATTTTGCTGTAACGAATAGTGCTGAAACCACTTACAAGGAATTATTGATGCCGTTTTAAACTCTTGGTACAAAATTTGGTAGTAAAATTGTTGAAGCATACGGAACGCCTGTTTGCCGCATAAGGAAAGCCATTTCGCTGTGAAAATATAATTTTAAGTTGCCAGGGAATTAAATAGATATTCCACGCGCTATAAATATTCATAATTATGCCGTATTAAGAGGTGATGAATAAAGAAGTTATTAAAAATGCGAGACTATTGGCCGATTTATTGATTGTAGTTGACCAATTGGGATATTTTAGTTAATATGTCAATTCGAATAAAAAAATGGAGATGTAGATTTGGCAAATATTAAGAGAAAAAAAGGCATTATCGCCATTCTGACCGGCGGGGGAGATGTCCCGGGATTAAATCCGGCCATTAGAGCTGTAACTATCAGAGCCGTCCGTGAGGGTTATCAGGTTATCGGAATTAGACGAGGATGGGCCGGGGCGGTTGATATTATCCCCGAAAAAGATGCGGACAATAGCGAAAATTATCAGATTCTTACAGAGGAAATCGTCAATAAAGCAGGTAGAACCGGTGGAACGTTTTTACATAGCTCCCGGACACATCCTGGGCACATTATCAAGGCCAATGTTCCTGCTCATTTACAAGCGAAGTATAACAAAGAGAGAAACGACCTTACTCCTGAAGTAATAAAGAATCTCGATTTTCTCGGTGTCGATTATCTAATCCCAATCGGTGGCGATGACACTCTCAGTTATGGTGTCTGTTTATATAAGAACGGACCAAAAGTTGTCGCTATTCCAAAAACTATGGATAATGATGTTCCGGGCACCGATTATTGTATCGGTTTCAGCACCTGCGTCACCAGAACAATAAGAATGACACGAGATTTGAGAACCTCGGCCGGTTCGCACGAGCGATTTTTGGTTCTTGAGGTTTTTGGCCGATATGCAGGATTTACCGCGATGCTGCCGACAATGGCGGGAGCCGCCGATCGTTGTGTCATTCCTGAACATAAATTTGATATCGAAAGATTGACCGAACTTATGACTGCAGACAGAAAATATAATCCAAGCAAATATTCGGTTGTTCTGGTTTCCGAAGGAGCAATGTTTCAAGGCAGCGAAATGGTTTATAAAGATATGAACAAAGATGCTTTTGGTCATGCCAAACTTGGCGGTATCGGAGATCTGGTCTCGGCCAAATTGACGGAACTTTCTCCAAAATTTAATAATGGCAAACCAATCAATGTCATCAATCAAAAGCTCGGTTATTTTGTCAGGGGTGGTGAGCCGGATGCTATCGATTCTATCGTCCCGATGGCGTATGGTAACCTGGCGCTTGATTTGATTCTTAAGGGTATTCATGGTCGGTTAGTCGTTTTGAAAAACGGTCGCTATGATAATGTTCCGCTCGATGTGGTTACCAGTACGAAAAAATTTGTTAATGTAGAGAAGCATTATAACATCAAACGGTTGCGTCCGCAATACAAGAGCTTTGAAATGCAGCCATTATTTATTATGACAAGCGAATAAAAGATTAATAGCTGGCGGTTAAAGTTCTATTTATCTTCCAGCTTTTTGACTCGTTTGAATAAGTCGGGAAGTTTGTCAATACATACTTCAATACGTGCGGTTTTCATAATGTCACGCGCCGGAGAACCAAACACTTTTTTACCCGGTTCGATACTTTTATGGACTCCTGATTGCGCTCCGACCTGAACCCCGTCACCAAGCTCAATATGTCCGACCAGCCCGACCTGACCGGCCAGAATAACACCTTTACCAAGTTTAGTCGAACCTGAGATTCCAACCTGCGATACTATAATCGAATAATCACCAATTTCAACATTGTGGGCGACTTGTACTAAATTGTCGATTTTAACATGGCATCCGATTATGGTCGGTCCCAGCGCTCCGCGATCAATAGTACAATTAGCGCCGATTTCAGTATCATCGCCAATTGACACCCAGCCGATCTGTTTGACCTTTTTGATTCCAGCTTCATGTTGCGCATATCCGAAACCATCGGAACCGATAACCGTTCCACTATGTATGGTGACATTGTCAGCTATTTTGGTGTCGTCATTGATAATAACGCCGGGATAAAGTTTACAGTTTTGCCCGAGTGAAACATTGTTGCCGAGATAAACACGTGGATAAATAACAGTATTGTTCCCGATTTTTGTGTTGTTTCCGACATATGAAAGAGCACCAATAGAACAGTTGTTGCCAATTTTCGCCGAATCAGATACAACCGCTGTTTTGTCAATTTTGTTTTCTAATTCAGCAGTGTCGGGATAAAGTTCATCAAGGATTTGTGCGAATGCATAATAAGGATTTTTATGTCTGATGATGGCGGGACAATTGCATTCTAAATCTTCAGACAAAACAACCGCCGAGGCGGCGGTTGTTTTTAGAAATTTCTTATACTTATTATTGGCTACAAAGCTGATTTGATTTTCACCAGCGATTTCAATCGGCGCCGCAGAATTAATGAGGATATCTCCGTCACCATCAAGTTTTCCGCCGACCAATTCAGCGAGATGTTTTGTAGTTACACCCAAATCCGTATCCAAACATCTTAACTATTCTTCAAGGACGTCAAGGACCTTTTCGGTGATGTCATAATCTTTTTTGGCGTACGCCAAGCCAGCCGAGTTGAAAATAAAATCATAATTGCCATCGGTGGCAACCTGCTCAATTGCGGCATTAATTTTTTCCAACAGTGGTTTAATCAAAGCATTATTTCTTTGTTCTGCCTGTCCGTTTGGTCCAAATACCTGATTAGTGAAAGCATCTAATGCTGCTTTTTTGGCCTCAAGCGCCGCTTCCCGTTCTTTTTTCTTTTCGTCTGATAAAATCAATCTTTGCCGATTGTACTCCTCGAACTGTTCTTCAAGCTCGACCTGCATCTCTTTGGCCTGATCATCCCATGCTTTGTAATCGGTGTTAAATTCCTCCTGGGCTTTGCCCCACTCGGTATATTCGGCGAATATCTTGTCGGAATCAATGTACGCATTTTTCATAACCTGAGAAAAACCGTTCAATGAAAATAAAATAACTAACATTGAAGCAAAAAGAATTAAACCGGTCGTTTTTCTTGTGTTCATAGTCAATACTCCTTATATCTAATAATAAAATATTTTATCTAAATGTAGTGACAATCTGAAAATGTGGTTTCCATGCCTTTTCCTGATTCACACGGACATCAAGCGGATATCCAAAATCGAATCCGATTGTTCCTATACCGGGAACAACAAGTCTAAATCCAAATCCATAACCTCTATATACATGTGTGATATTAATATCTTTTCGGTGCAGCCAGGAATTCCCGGCATCAAAAAATAATAACGCGTATAATTGATTTTCCAGAATTGGCATTTGCAGTTCCAGATTACCAACAAGCATATATTTGCCGCGTACTTTGGTGGTATATGTACGTGATTCTGTCACGGTCGAGTCAGTGGGAATTGTTAGGTCAGGTCGTTCATCAACGGTTGTTCCAAAATAATGTTCATATGTAATTGAACTGTTAGAAACCGTATCCGGTGTGAGTGAGCCGTCATCGTAACCTCTCACGACGCCATCGTATCCGGTTCCACCGGGAGAGTAGCGATCAAATTCAAGGATTCTT
>JAQBFG010000004.1:0-9378 GCA_032123495.1 Candidatus Zixiibacteriota bacterium
AATACTCTTTTAGAGGAGCAAGAGCAAATATAATCTATTAAGACACAACATGATAGTCACAATTGTCATAATTGGACCTGTTGTCGGACTATTATTTGCTGAAATAGACATTAAAATATCTATCCAATGGGGAAAAACGCCCGAAGGGAGTTTGAAAATGAAGAAAATTTTATTCGCTTCTGCAATTTTGATGATTCTACTTCTTATCTTTGGATGCGACAAAGAAAGAATAGTCACGTCAACTGAGTATATTAAAGAAATCGAATATATCGAAAAACCGGCCGACACGGTTTTGGTTTTCGATACTTTGTTCACGGTCGATACGCTTTACAAATATGATACCACTTTTACCGGCGGCGGTGCCGATACGATTATTATTATAGATACCGTTTACAACAGCTCCACTGATACCTTAATCATCACCGAAAATATTTATGATACTATAACTGTTACTAATAATATCTATGATACAGTCACCGTTAATAATACTATTTACGACACGGTTACTGTGACGGTAAATCATTACGATACGACTACAATCAGCCAGTGCGATCCTTTTGTTCAGTTTGCCTTTGCTGCTTTGCAATATTATGGTAACTATGAAATCCTGACATTTATAAATAGTGAGTTTGGATACACCGATGGCTGGATTTATTATCTCGGGATAACTCAGAGCGATATCCAAAGTCCATCGGCCGGTGTCTATGAAATCTATGGTTATGCCAATTATTGGATGGTCGAATTTGATGGTTATTATCCGCTTGAGTATTTCTGGCGATTGTCCTATATAAGCGGCGACCCAAGCGACCCGGATAACTGGGAACTTTCCGATCCGCCGTCACGGTCATCGAGTAAAACCGGTGGTGTGAAACTAACCATCGATCGTGAAGCTAACATTGTCGGAGCTACTTTGCAAAACAAGTAGTACAAATTATTGAAAGTTTTGTAACCCACCCATCGGGTGGGAATATTTGGGAGGTCAAAGACATTGAGAAATTCCCCACCTGTTAGGTGGGTTACCAATTTATTATGTTACTGCAAGAGGAATAACATTTAATGGAACCGGTTGAAATTGAAAATATTTTTGCAAAGAAGAATGGAAATGGAGATATAAAAAATTAAAAAATCAATCCAGATCAGAGAGTTTCAGCAGTTTCTTGCTGGCAGTAAACGGATCGGTTTTGCCATTGAAAATATCATTAACAAGACTGTCAAGATTCTCTACCCCGCCGATTTTTGATTCCATGATACTGGCCAGCTCATAATTGATGATACTGAATATTTTATTTTTGATCTGGTTACGGCGGTGTTCCTCAAAGAGACCAGTCTCTTTGGAAAACTGAATGAAATTTTTCAATTCTGTTAATAGAGTATCAATATTTTTATTATTCACCGCCTCGGTTGGCAGAACCGGAAGTTTCCATCCGGTTTTCTCACGTTTGATATCGAGGACATTGTTCAGTTCGGCGACAATACTCGCTGATAACGGACGATCAGCTTTGTTGACCGCAAAAATATCGGCAATCTCCATCAGCCCGGCTTTAAGTGCCTGGATCGAGTCGCCCGATTCCGGAACCAGTACCACGACAACCGCATCACAGGTATTTATTATGTCAAGTTCGACCTGTCCGACCCCGACCGTCTCGATAAGTACAAAATCGAAACCGAAAGCATCCAAAGCAATGGTGACATTATTGGTCGCCCCAGCCAAACCGCCGGACGAACCACGGGTAGCCATCGAGCGGATAAACACCGAACCATCCGACGGCATGTTGTGCATCCTGATTCTGTCACCCAAGAGCGCCCCGCCGGTAAAAGGCGAGGATGGATCGACTGCAATGATCCCGATCTTGTTTCCTTCAGCCGCTAACATTTTTGAGATTTCATTGACAATGGTAGATTTACCGGCCCCCGGAGGACCGGTAAAACCAATTTTTATAGCATGACCCGATTTTTGATACAATTTGGCCAGAAGTTTTTTATAGTCTTCCTCCCGGTTTTCGATGTACGAAATAATCCTGGCCAGAGCCGAGAGATCCCCGTCTAATAATTTTTCAAGAACAGTCACCGGACTATCCTAATATGTTGCCTCGCCGGAGGCCAGCTTGATCGCCTTCAAGCGAAGTTGTATTCGAGTATGGCCTTCCCAGGTATTGAACTCAACGACATGAACCAGATCAACCAAGCAACCGCGTCCGGTCAGGTTGTTGATCCAATCGCCAAAACCAAAACCGATAACATCAAAGACCGCTTCACCCTTGCGAACTTTCATCTTCAGATGATTTTTCCCGACGCAATACGCCTGGCCAACTATCTCACAGTTGCGAGTCAGAAAGACCGGCCGCATGTTCTGTGGGCCGAATGGTGCAAACGTCTCCAAAGTATTAAGAAGCTCATCATTTATCTGCGTCAATTCAATTTCGGCATCGATATTTAATTTTGCCAGCAGATCGTCTGAGGACAAAAGATTCTGTGACACCTTTTTCATTCTTTCCCGGAAAGCTTCAATATTTTTTGGATCAATTGTCAATCCGGCCGCATATTTATGTCCGCCGTATCGCAAAAGTAGATCTTCGCATTCCTTGAGAGCGTTGCAAAGATGAAAGCCCGGAATCGATCTCGCCGATCCTTTACCTTCGCCGTTATCAACGGCAATCATAATTGTCGGAAGATGATATTTTTCGACCAGACGGCTGGCAACGATTCCTATAACTCCCTGATGCCATCCTTCCGATGAAAGAATAATCGCTTTATCATTTTCCAAATCGACAACTTCACGAATTTGTTCCAACGCCTCATTGAGTGTTTTTTCGTCAATATTTTTTCGGCGTTGATTTTCCTTATCGAGGGTTCTCGCAATTTCAGCAGCTGCTCGTTCATCTTTGGTCGTCAAAAGTTTGATTGCACTGGCGGCATCACCAAGTCTTCCAATGGCATTGATACGAGGGGCAAGAATAAAGACGACCTGTCCGGTTCCGATTTTTTTACCCATCAGGCCTGAAACAAAAGCGAGTGATTTTAGTCCCGGCTTGGTTGTTCTGGCAATCTGATCGATCCCAAATTTTGTCAGGATACGATTTTCCCCGACAAGCGGAACGATATCGGCGGCGGTTCCCAAAGCGACTAAATCGAGATGTTCCTCTAATTCGGTCTCATCCTGTTGCAATCTTTTGTACAATGCCTGGGCCAGTTTAAAGGCGACACCAACTCCAGCCAGATCCCTGGATTCATAGTCGCAGTCATTCCGTTTGGGATTAATTAAAGCAACCGGATTGGGAAGGAATTCGCCTTGCTCATGATGATCGGTAATTATGCAGTCAATCCCTTTTTCACGCGCATATTCGACCTCATCCATGGCGGTAACACCGGTATCAACAGAGACAATTAAGGTTGCCCCTTGCCTTTCGGCTTCGTCGATCCCCAGTGGGGAAAGACCATAACCCTCAACCAAACGATTAGGTAAATAGTAAGCAACCTGCGCCCCGAGTTTGTTGAGAACCAGGTAAAGCAGTGAAGTTGCCGTAATGCCATCGACATCATAATCGCCGTAAACCATGATTTTTTCATTCTCGCGGAGAGCGGTCAAAATTCTATCAATAGCTTCGTCCATACTTTTCAAAGAAAAGGGATCACCCAAATCTTCCAGTTTTGGATGCAGGAATTTCTGGATAGCTTCGGGCGTATTGATTTGCCGATTGAATAGAATCTTGACAATGATTTTATCAAGGTCAAGACTGTCGCTAATACTTTGGATCTGCTCAGGATCCGGATCAGGAGCCACTATCCACTTGGGTGGTATTGATCTGGTTGCCCAGTTCATAGCAGAGTCCTTTTTTTTGTAAGTAGAGAGAGGATCATAAGCCGAGTTCTGTTCTGCCCAAAGGCAGTACGGTCATTTATCTGGGCCGGTCAGTTACCTGCCGGCTCAATGCAGCCTACCCGGAAATAATATGGGGCGAGCCAGCCCCTATTTCCCTATTTGGCCTTGCTCCGGATGGGGTTTACCCTCGTCAAAGTTTACTTTGGCGAGCGGGGTCTCTTACACCTCGTTTTCACCTTTACCGCTGTTAATCATAAGATTAACAGGTTGGCAGTCTATTTTCTGTGGCACTTTCCGTCGGATCACTCCGCCCCGGCGTTACCGGGCATCCTGACTCTTTGGAGCTCGGACTTTCCTCACTTTAAGTTAATTTTTAAAGCGCGACCGTAAATCCTCTTTCTACACTTACGTTATTATATATAGTTAACACATCTTTTCTAAAACATACGGCGGTAATTTGGCGCTTCTTTGGAAATAGATATCGAATGCGGATGCGATTCGGAAACGCCGGCCTGGCTGATTCTGATAAATCTTGCTTTCTTTTGTAATTGGGCCACATCAGAAGCGCCACAAATTCCCATACCTGATCGAATTCCTCCGATCAATTGATAAATAGTATCGGCCAATTCGCCTTTAAATGGAACGCGACCTTCGATTCCTTCGGGAACAAATTTGGACGTATCCTCCTGCTGCTCCTGGAAATATCGGTCATGACTGCCTTCTTTCATTGCCTCAACCGATCCCATACCTCTGTGAACCTTGAAAGTCCGCCCCTCATACAATACTGTTTCACCGGGTGATTCTTCAGTCCCGGCAAATAATGATCCGGCCATAATAGACGAAGCACCAGCAGCCAGAGCCTTGACAATATCACCTGAATATCGGATACCACCATCGGCAACCACAGGAATATTATGTTTTGTTGCCGCTTCACAGGCATCAATTATGGCTGTGACCTGCGGAACACCTGCTCCGGTTACAACCCTTGTTGTACAAATCGAACCGGGGCCGATGCCAACCTTTACTGAATCGGCTCCAGCATCAATCAAAGCCAGGGCACCTTCATTAGTTGCGACATTGCCCGCCATAACCGGAATATGGGGGAACTTCTTTTTCAGTTTTTCTACCGCTTTTAAAACACCGGTCGAGTGACCATGTGATGAATCAACAGCCAGAATATCAACACCAGCTTTTACCAGAAGCTCGGAACGCTCATCCAGGTCGGCAGAAACTCCAACGGCTGCTCCAACCCGCAAACGACCAAATTTATCTTTACAGGCCAAAGGATGTTGAATTTTTTTCATAATATCCTTGACCGTAATCATCCCCTTAAGGAAATTCTGGTCATCAACAATCAAAAGTTTTTCAATTCGATTTTGATGCAAAAGATCCTGAGCAGTATCAAGATCGGTTCCTTCAGGCGCCGTAATCAGCTTATTTTTGGTCATCACCTCAGATATTGGAACATTCAACTTTTTATTAAATCTAAGGTCACGGTTAGTTAAAATGCCGACCAATTTACCATTTTCAGAAATCGGAATTCCTGAAATGTGAAATTTCTTCATTACCGCCAGTGCCTCACCAATCGGTCGGTCAGGAGGAAGCGTTATCGGATCAACAATCATCCCTGATTCTGATCGCTTGACCTTATCGACCTGAACTGCCTGCGCCTCGGGAGAGAGATTTTTATGAATTATACCCAAGCCACCCTGCCGAGCAACCGCAATCGCCATTAAATATTCAGTGACCGTATCCATGGCCGCCGAAATCAGCGGTATATTTAAGCCAATATCTGCGGTTAATCTGGTCGAGATGTCAACATCGCGTGGTAAAACATCCGAGCGGTTGGGGACCAGAAGGACATCATCAAAGGTCAAACCATCTTTTTCAATTATTTTTACCATATTCCAATTATTTCAAAATTACTTTATTCGCTTTGACCATCCTGCCAGAATAAGAGGCGTCCGCAATTATCACAGGTAATCATTTGATCGCCCCGTTTTAATTCCTGAATACGATGCGGCGGAAGGGCCTTGAAGCAAGCTCCGCAGGCTCTCTTTTTAACCATAATGACAACCGAACCACCCCGATTTTTGCGAATTCTTTCGTAAATCGACATCATTCTTCTGGGCACCCGGACAATAATATTTTGCCGCTCATCGTCTTTCATTTGAACTTTGGAACCGACCGAATCCATTTTTTCCTGAAGAATACTCAGCTGATCGTCGTTCTGTTTTTTGGTTTCGGTAGATTTTTTTCTAAGATCATCAATGCCACTTTCCAGAATTTCGATTCTTTCAATAATTTCCAGAAGAGTTGTTTCCTTTTCATTAATTGATTCCCTGACAGAATCTATTTGGGAAACGAGAGCATCATATTCCTTGTTTGTCTTGATCGCCATCATCATCGACTTCAGCCTTTTTAATTCATCCTGCAAAGCAGAAACTTCCAACTCAAGGCTCTTCTGAAGAATCGTTGCCTCTGATAGTTCTTTTTCATTGCTACTAAAAGTTTCTTCAATTTCTACAATTTCCCGCTTAAGATTTTCCATCATATCAGGAATATACTCTTTAGAGCGTTCCAGTTCCCCACGGTCATAATCAATAACCTGCAATTTTAATAACAGCTCCAAATCATCTTTCATCGGCATCTAATTCTCCCGTAAACGGCCAAATTAAAAAGGCGCAGTCTCATTTTTAAATTAAGACTGCGCCAGGGTTTTTTCGTCCTCGTTTATTTTGTGCCCAGTTTTTTTCGGGCTTATACAAGCACATCGTATCTGCATATATTTTGTATCGGTCATCTCCGATATCCTCTTAACTGGGCAATACTGGATTTGAACCAGTGACCTCTCGGATGTGAACCGAACGCTCTAACCAACTGAGCTAATTGCCCGCAATTCGTATAATCCTGTCAAACATCAATTTCTGGGCCCACCAGGACTCGAACCTGGGACCCGCTGATTATGAGTCAGCTGCTCTAACCAACTGAGCTATGGGCCCAAAGAGTTAGTCGGTTATTATACGGAAAATAATTTAATTCGTCAAGTTATTTATTTTGATTATAGAAAAACATTATTCTACGAATTATTGAATCTAACTGAATGGCAATTCTCTACATAAAGCTGAAATAATGGAAATATATTTTGCGCATTTGATATTTTCTGCAAGATTCTTCATAGATATGTGCCTTATTTAGTAAAATAGTTTATTTATTAAGGAATACCGCCTTTTAAATCTTTTTGCGCTTAAGTAATTGTTTGAAAGTATCATAGGAGGGATAATTATTAAAACACCACAATTTGTTGTCACTAATTTCATGTTTTTGAATTTAAATTTAAAAACCGGGGGGCATCGTAATTTTATTCATGGGAGGTTATATGTCAAAATTATGGATTAATTTGTCAATCGCTTTAATATTTCATTGTTTTCTGGCAATTTCATCATTTGCTGTTGCTCCCCCCTTGCCTGGAACTGAAATGCCTCTGGGGGTTAAGGAGGCTCAAAAAAGAATTTCACAATCCTATGGCACCAGCGGGCTTGCCAAACGAATTCAGGAAATAAGACATGAAAAAGAAACTGCCATTAAAAATGGCGTAGTCTATCGAAGTGACCCGCTGACAACGAATGTGCCGGTCATAATGGGCAATTATTCCGATGTAGAACATATGTTTACAACAACAGATTTCCAGGACCATCTGTTTGACAATAATCCGACCGGCACCATGACTGAGTATTTTGATGAAGTTTCATATGGTCAATTCCATATTGTCGGCAATGTTATTGGCCCTATTACGGCAGATGGTAGCCAATCATATTATGTCTCATCTAATTTTGGAATGAATTTTGATTTCCCAAGAAACTCGGGAGGATTTCTCTGGAGTCTTCTGGAAGAATCTGACCCGGATATGGATTATTCCATTTATGATAACGATGGTCCGGACGGCATTCCAAATTCCGGAGATGACGACGGCGTCGTTGACGGAATCATAGTTATCTATCCTGAAGGTGGCGCGGTATTAGGCGACAATGATAATATTTGGCCCCATGCCTGGAGTCTGGATTCACCATTAAATGCCGGAGTACCGTTTACAACCAATGATCCGCGGGCCGGAGGAGGATTTATTCTCGTTAGTTCTTATACTGTACAACCGGCCGAATATGGTAATGGAACAACAGATATAATTTCGAATCTTGGCCTTTTTTGCCATGAATTTGGTCATATCCTGGGTTTGACGGATTTATATGATATAGACTATTCTACATTTGGTCTGGGAACATACTGTTTGATGAGTTTTGGGACATGGGGCGCGGCCCACAACGCAACTACCGGTAATCGACCGACACATATTTGTGCATGGGGTAAGGTTCAATTGGGCTGGATAATTCCTACCGTTGTTGAAGGAGTGGAAGAGGTCCAGATACCGCCCGTAGAAACCAATCCGGTTGCTTATAAGTTATGGGCTGACGCATATCAGGGCGAAAGCTACTTTTTACTTGCAAATCGTAATCCTATCGGTTTTGATTCCGATATCATTCCTCAGGGAGTTTTGATTTATCATTGCAATGGTGATATAAAATGGACCAATAATGAATACGACAATTTTAAAATGGTAGCTTTAGAAGCGGCCGATGGGCTCGATGACCTGTATAATGCTATAAATGATATGGACGCTGGCGACCCATTTCCCGGATCTACCAATAACACTTCATTCAACGATTTAACCAATCCCAATGCCAACGACGTTTACGGAAATCCAACAGGAGTTTCGGCAGAAGGTTTCGCTTATACAGCCGGACCAGGTTCCGACGTTGTTGTGACTCTGACGCAACGTGAAATTCTTGGATACACAATCGATTATCATCCGGGATTTACATATCTTACCAAAACACATCAGGATCAAATTGGTACGCAGTATGCTGCGGTTCGCTTTGCAGCTCCATCACCGGGTTTTCTGGCATCGGCCCAGATATATGTTGGAAGTGGAATGCCTCGACCGTATAGTCTTAGTCTTTTTGATGACATAATAGATGGCGCACCAACAGGATTACACTCGACAACTTCCGGTACAATTCCGCAATATTGGTATGATCTTTTTGTGGAAATTCCTCTGTCATCGCCAATGTCACTGGAGCAAGATCAAACCTTTGTGATTGATCTTGCATATGGGAATAAATATGAAGAGTATTTGGTCACAGATTGGAACCCGCCCATATCGCAAAACACATTTTATTCAATAGATGGTGAAACATATGAACTCTGGACCGATCGAGATTATCCCATGAGAGCTCGCGTTTTATACTGTTATGACGGAGACGAAGACGGTTATGCAGATGCCGGTTCTGATCCGGCTCGATGTGGAGCGATAGATAATTGCACGGATGTACCAAATCCTGATCAGCTGGATACTGATGGTGATGGAATCGGGGATGTCTGTGATTTTGTATGCGGCGATGCCAACGATGACGATTTAGTAAACATTTTAGACATCGTATATATAATAAATTATAAATACAAAGCAGGGCCAGAACCGGTCCGGCTTAATTATGCTGATGTCA
>JAQBFG010000005.1:0-5792 GCA_032123495.1 Candidatus Zixiibacteriota bacterium
CCCTTTCTTCTTTCATAATTTGAAGCTATGTCATTATTCAGGCTAAATTGAACAACGGGGTCACCATACATTGCATTTTCAAAATCTTCAGAGGATAGAAAAAAATCATTTTTGCAAACAATTAATACTTTTGGTAAATTATCATTTTTAAAATTATCAAATTGGTCTATTGCCTTGTGAATAAGATTCCTCAATCGTTTTGGAGAGCGAATCAAATTTCCATGAGTACGAATATAAATTTCCTTAATGTTTTCATCATATAAATATAATCTAAATAAAGTATCGCTTGTTTCAATTTCTTTACTAAAATTCTTTTCCAACCTTGCTTCTATTTCACATGCAAATGAATTGAGCCTATTAATAAGTTCCAAATTATTCAATTGCATTGTTTCTTGAGAAACTGCCAGCCGCCAACCATATTCTATTTTTGGCATAAAATATGGTGTAATTCTTTTCTTAAAGTTTTCAGCTGCCCTATTTTTCTCTATAATTTCATTTTGATCAAAAAAACTCTTCACTTCTATATAAAATTTAATACCTTCTCTGGCGGCTCTAAAATCAGGATTTTTTATCTTGTTATCAATATCCAGTTTTTTGACTTTCCAGCCTAATTGCACAAAATATTGTTTTATATAACCCTCATCCAATTGTTGTATTTGATCTCTGTGTACCTTTTCAGATTTTGAAATATTGGACATATTACTTTAGTTATAAAATATTGGCATTAAAGCAAAAGGAAACCTTAATACCAAAACAAAAACGAAGGTAGAATACTATCTATTCGCTTTCGAGAATTATATTCTCGGCGACAGTCGCGGTATAATACTGAGTCGTTGATATCATACCTTCTTTACCCTTGATAAATAGTCCGCCAATCAACAACCATGAGAGCAGAGTTTTGTTTTTGCCCTTACTCTCGGCATTGCCGGTCAGCTTTATTTTCTCCCCATCGGGCAGACTAAAATCACCCTTTGGTTCCAGGTCGATAAACTCGATTTTGATAAATCCGCCTTTGCCGCCCGTTTTTGCCTTTTTAACTTCGGCAACAGTGGCGGTCCCAGCGGCACCTTTTTCAACAATAGTGATACCGCCAATAACAATATCCTCGGCAAGATTGATAAGAAGCGGAATTCCCGCCGAAGTGGTCTTGGAATTAATCACCATGTTGGGATCAAATTTGACTTGTATTTCAGTATCTTTGGGAATCATAATTTTCCCGGCCACAGCAATATTGACCGCAAAAATATTTAATGCGAAAGCAAATAAAATCAGTGATACAAAAATTTTAGAAATTATTTTATTCATCCCCCAACTCCTTCTTTTTTTTCCCGCTACTTTATTAGTTACTCTAACTTCGGCAAACGATCGGTCAGACTTGGTGTAACGCTGATACTAACCGTTTTACCTATATTACTAAAACTTATTTCTCCATCCAATTCAAAAATCGCCACATTACCGCGTAAGGTTTTCTTGTCACTGGATTCCTTACCCCATGTCTCGGCAATATCAGGGGTATCAAAAGCGATATGTATCTCATCGCCCAATTTCCACTTAAAATTGAATTCATCACCTTCGAAAATCTGTGAAAACTCCGACCATGACGCGTCTTTACCTTTGCCGGTAACTTCAATATGTAGATGTCCCTGGTCGGGAATCGCACCAATTTTGCAGGTAAAACTTTGACGTTTTTCCCAATTGTCGACTTCATTGATATATTTATCAATCGAGGCGAGAGCCTTGGTGTTTGATGGATCAAGTTTTCCACGGACCTTACGAAGATCGCGAACAGCTTTTCCAAAACGATAATCGGGATCCATATTGTTATTTACATTGTCAATAACATCATCGAATTCGACTCCGGCTTTCTGGGCAACCTCCTTGGCAACCACCGTTTTCACTCTCTCAATTTTCTGAGCGGTCAGTGATACACCCAGTTCTTTTTCGGCATTGCTCATATCATTGGCGTAGAGATTATTATCCTGTTTCACTTGCTGATGAATTGTTTCCCAGATGGTGGTATCGGTTGGGGCCAGAATCGCCTGAGTAAAAAGGTTCCAATAAGTCAAAGCGCGGGCACTTCGTTTAAAGAGCGAAGATGTTTCATCACCCTGATGGAAATTATTAAGCTCCTCAACGAGCTTTTTATGATTATCAGTTTCAATCAGAGTTGTATCGCTTGGATTTAGATTTGGCCAAAGTTTTTTATCTTTGACGATCACATTAAAAATCACAAATGTTTCATCAAGTTTCTTAAGCGCATCTTTGACATCAAGATTTTGATACTTCTCCCAGATTTGCGAGGCCGGATTTTTAAAGCGTGGAAACAAGTTTTTTGTTATCCAGGCGTTGCTATAAGTTTGAAAAGCGGTCATCACGTAATTACGCTCTTTGGGAGATATATTATAAATATTGCCCTTATTTGATTGCAGAACATCACTTTCAACCTTAAGTGTCCGCTTCAGCAAAAACATATCATGATATATATATGGAGCCGAAAAGAGCGCTATCCAAATTATACTTAACGTTACTACATATCTGGCCAACTTTTTAAAACCGGCGATACGATTATTCTGAACAATCGAATTCAGGAGCCAATAAAACGGCGCCTTAATACCAATCGGCGAAATTTTTGTTGGTGGCGCATATAAAGATCGTCCGACATCAGTGCCGATTTTCTCAGGTTGTTGCCCGGTTGCTGAAACAAAAAATATCTGAAAATTAAGGGTCCGGCCGACAATCACTTTCAAAAATTCTCGCATTTTGACAAGAACATTCCGAACTGATTCTGACCAGGCAGAATTGGAAGCAATTTTATTTGAACTAAGTATTTTTTCAAGGAACAGGTCAAAATCTTCAGAGATAATATTTTCATCTTCCGGACTGACCAGAATCGATTGATCCTCACCGGAAAACCCCGGCAAAATATCTGATTTTGAAATTACCAAAGCCACCGGAATCGGTAGTTTTTTATCAAGCGGTGCCAGTTTTTCCAAAAGACTTACAAATGATGCGACATGGGCATGGGTCTGCATCTCTGCACCAAGTACTTTGGGGTCAAAGAAGAAGAGGATACCATCACTGCCAAGGGTAAAATCTGCAACTTTATCGGCCAGTTCTCCGCTGCTGCTGAGAGAAATCGCCTTACCACCATAATCATAAGTACAAACCGAGTATTTACTGCTGCGGTCAACAATCGCATTAAATAGTAACAGTTTTCCATCGGGAGTCGGATCGGGGAACTTTTTCTCGCCACGCAAATCAACAACAGTTCCGGAGCCGGTTTCTGTACCAACACCCCAGAGAGAGCGATAATTAGATAAAATATCACTGGCGGTAGCGGTGTCAGTAATCGATAGCTGCAGGTCCTTGCCCATTTTACACTCTTCATTGAGAACCGTGAAATAGACTGTTTTACCGGAATTGGCATGACCATAAACGGCTATTTTTGTTCCCGATGGCCAATCAAAAGTCGATTTACTTTTTTTGCCGCCTCCTGATCCGCTTTTGAAGACTTTTCCAAGTGCTTTAAATATTTTTCCTGGTTTCACAATTTTATTTTAACCTCAAAATATATTCTATTTATGTCATCGGCCAGATCCACTGGGGACCTCAGAAGCCTTTTTTTGTAACAATTCAAAATTGGTTTGAGAACTCTCTCTCCATTTCGATGGAACATAAACGGCCAATAATAAAAACAGAATAATTATAAAGCCGTAAAACATATAAGCAGCTTTGCGCTGAGTTATAACTAATTTGAAATACCGGAAACTGGTAAAGGCGCCGCCGATTTTTCCACCAATTTCAGATAACCAGTTTTTGACCTTGGAAAGAAAATCACCCTTTTCACAATATTTCCATTGGTCAAGATATAGCGCAATCAGTTTATTTTTCTCGGAAACCTTATCGAAAACGCCAAGACGTTTCAGGTCAAATTCAAGCGAGTTTCTATCGGCGGCAAGGTCTTTGCCCAATTGTTTGCGCCGTCTGGCCAACTCCAGAAGTTTTAATGGGGAGTTTTTCGCGGCAAATTCTTCCGGGGTCAGATTAGGATTAAGCGGCCGCCCAAATTTATTAATGTACCGTGCTATCTCATCGAGGAAAAATGAGTTCAATTTAAAATTATCATTAAGGCTTCTATCTTTCAGGAGAAGAGGCATCAGATAATTTTCAAAGTATGGTACATCCTGCTTGACGGTTCGAAGCCCGCGACAATACGAGAATGCTTTGTTAGACTGTCCGTCGGTATCGGCTTCAGATTCAAAATATGTAATTAACACCTGAATTGTTATCTCGCGAAGATCGGAATCTGCCAATGGTGTCGCCTTTATTTTATCGAGAAAATAAAGGTCAACACGAACCGCCTCGTCCCGCTGTTGGCGCAGCGTACTAAAAACCGCCGAAACACCGTTGTAGGTCTGTAAAAATGCCTCGGTCTTAAACTCCGATTGCCGGTTTTTATAAATATCAAGATAGTTAAAAAGGTCATTTATAAATGATTCAATCTCTAACGCCATCTGTTTTATCCTGTCGCTACAATGTATAAATTATAAGGTCAGTTTTTCCTAAATTAGTGAACTTATCGGTATCTCCTGCACCCCGGAAAATCAATGTTATTTGACGCACCGACTGTGACTGGAGCATATCCTGTGGATGTAACGCCACTTTATTTCCAAAGGTTGTTCCATCGATATCAACCGGATCGGTCTCGCCCAGTCCCCTGGCCTCATTTAGCCCTAACCGGACCTGCATACTGGCCCAGCCAGAATCGCCAAAGAGATCCTTGGACATCATTATCACAATATCTGAAACCGGTGCCGGTTTGGAAATCTCAATCATCAAATAATTAAGTCCGCCAATATTCTCAACTTTGTATGTACCATAATCGGCCAGGCGATAAGTTCGGCTTCGGTAAGTCAGGGTATCAGTGGCAACCGCTTGATCACCCAGTTGTTCCCGTTTGGTTTGTGCCAAAAAGCCCATCATACTGCGCAGTTCTTCAAATATTGTATCAATTACTTTTATCTGCGCCCTGATATCAAGATGATTATATTCACTTAGAAGGAACCCATCAATCGAAGCCAAAAACTGACCAATATCTGATTTCCGCTCTTTACTGAAATACCGCTCATTGAGATAATCTTTTAAGCCAGGCTGCATATTTAAAAGCGATGATAATACTCTAAATAGTTTTTTGATATTGATAATCAGTTTCAGCGGATGCATCATCCGTGTTCCAGCCGCAAACTCATCCAACATCGAAGCCAGATTATAAACAAGGAAGTACATCGTATCCCGATAGGCGGTCTGCAGATTTGTTTTTTCGCCGGTTAGCGAGGTATCAGAGCCCATCGCCATAAACGCTCGCGAAGATAGTGATAACAAATTTTCCAGTCGGTTTTTAAAATCTCCTGCTTTTTGATTGAGATGTTCATCGGCCGCGATTGTAACGCAGGGCGGATAATAATCATTAGATATGCTGACCTCGCCGTTGGAAACATTGAGTTCGGCAACGGGAACATAATTTTCAATTGGAAGATTTGGCGGTTCCCCGAGAGAAAGAAGATACCGATTCACTCGATATGGCAGACGCGGCAATTCCTCATCGGCGTCAGCATCACCAAAGCCGTCTTTATTTTTTGGATCAATTCCGAGATAGACTATTATGGGAGAATCTCCGACCTGGCATTCTGCTTTGAGAGGATTATTTAAATTATCATTTATTTCAATACAAAAACCGCCCGGCGTAAGAGCTTGGCAGCGGCTGACTTCGACTCTCAATATGCCGCCATTAA
>JAQBFG010000006.1:0-6489 GCA_032123495.1 Candidatus Zixiibacteriota bacterium
GGTTTCTCACTACGTTTTACATCGTTCGGAACCCGACATACGAGCAATAACAAAATAAATTAAAGGTACTAACAATGCTGATATTGCGGCGAAATAGAATATAAATTTAACACCATACGTCTCAGCAAGAAATCCGGCAATCAACCCGGCGGAGACTTCACCGATTGAGCAGGTCAGATTAAATGAAGATAAATATATGGCGCGGTTGGCTGAATTAAATTGCTTATTAAGATGAGTGGAGATCACCGGACTAATCAGCTCTTTTATGACAAAATATACAACAATTCCGGCAATCGCAGGATAAAGACCAGAAGCGTTTACTATATATAAGGAGAGACTCATTAATATAAAACAGGAGAACAAATATAAAATTAATCGATCATACAGTTTTTCGGTGAATTTTGCGGTAACGGCAACAATCGCGAGACCAGAACCGGTTATCAAACCAAAAGAGAAAAGCGGTATCTGTTTGATCTCCGAAAACAGTACCTGCCAGAATTGATCAACCGGCTCATAGGCAAAATTGGCCAGAAGACCAACCGCAAACAGCGCCAGTATCTTTTTATTGGAAAAAACTAACGTTGCTAGATTTGGTTTAGTATCAGCAGATTTATTATTTAAAGAATCGACTGAATCAATTTTAGGCTCATAAAGGAATAATGACAGAACAAATCCAGTCAATGCAATTAGGGCAACCGGAAGGAATAAATTATTCAGATAATATTGCGCCAAAAACCCGCCGATTATCATGCCGGCCAAAAGAGCCGATGTCCTGAAAACTGTCCGGTTGGCAAAAAGTTTCGCCAGCTGGCGATGCCCGTTTTCCACTTTTAGGCTATCAACAGTCAAAGCTTCAAGGGCACCGGAAATAAACGTCTCGGCCAGTCCAAAAACTATTTCGGCGACAAGGAAACCATAAAAACTTCTGAAAGAGAAAAATATAACTGCCGAAACCGCGAAAAAAAGAAAACCGATCGATGTTGAAAGTTTACGGCCGAATTTATCGGCAAATTTGCCGGTCGGAAATTCAAAAACAATAATAGAGGCTTCAAAAACGACCGCTAATAAGGCAACTTGAAATAAAGTAATATCATAAAGACGAAAATAGCAGACATAAACCGGAAGAATTATTCCGCCGGAGAATGATAAAATAAACTCGAGCCAATAAAACAGTCTGATATTTCGATTTTGCAAAATCTAAAGTACCGCGATAGCTTCAATTCCGACTTTGGCATCTTTGGGCAACCGGGCTACCTCGACCGCACCGCGCGCCGGTTTGTCCATCGTGAAATATCGGCCATAGGTTTCATTAATGGCGGCAAAATCGGACATATTGGTCAGATAAACTATCGTTTTAACCACATGTTTCAATTCTGCGCCGGACGCGGTCAAAACCGCCTGAATATTTTTAAGGCATTGTTCAGCCTGCTCGGCAGCAGAGGCGCCGACCAATCGTCCCTCAGCCGGACTCAACGCGATCTGCATCGAACAGAATATCATCGTCTGTCCGGAAACTTTTATCGCCTGCGAATACGGCCCAATCGCCTCTGGAGCCTGATCGGTTTGGATTATCTCTTTCATCTTCTCTCCAATTCTTGTTGTTATATTTATATATATAAATCATAAGAACTTATAAATCCGCGTGTCAATTCAATTTTTTCATAAAACCTCTAATTTGAAGCTGCTTATCAATTAAAGAAACGGCCAGCAATTCCGATAGTTTGAGATATGGATAATAATTTATTCTTCAACGACCTTCAGCAGACCGAAGTTAGGGAGCAGGTTAATAAACTTTTGAAACGCAAAGAGCCCAAACCGCTCTGGCGTGAATATGTTGAAGTTATCTTAATTTCGTTTTTCGCCGCGATCCTCTTACGTCTCTTTGTCGTCTCCGCTTATCGGGTCGATTCCGGTTCGATGGAAGATGCTCTTTATGAGGGTGATTATATTTTTGTCAATAAACTGGCCTATTCGTACAACGAACCGGCACAGGGCGATATAGTTATCTTTAAATTCCCACTAAATCCGACCCGCGATTATATTAAAAGAATAGTTGGACTACCGGGCCAGACCGTTGAAGTAATAGATAAAGTTGTCTACGTCGATAATCGGTTAGCTGAAATATTTCCCAATGTTAAATACGATGATCCCAAAATATTGGCAGCCCAGCTTTCGATGCGGGACAATTTTGGACCGGTGCAGGTTCCTGAAAACGAATATTTTGTTATGGGCGATAATCGTGATGACAGTCAGGACAGCCGCTTTTGGGGATTTTTGCCCAAAGAAAATCTCAAGGGCAAAGCTGTGTTTGTCTACTGGTCGTGGACACCGGATGAGTCGGCACCGGAGGTATCTTTCCCATATATTCAGACACCGTTTGAATATGGATTTTATTTCCTGACCAATTTCCCCTCAAGCACCCGCTGGGACCGACTCTTTACAGTTCTTTAATACTTGTCTAAATCACATTTTCGATAAATCTATTCTATTTTTCTTTATAATTACTATATTAGTTCTATCTATGGAACTGTTTGGAAATAACAAAAACGAGAAGCAGACCGATTCTGCCTTTGACTTGAAAGCACCACTGGCCAACCGGATGAGGCCGAAAACCTTCGATGAGTTTCGCGGGCAGGAAAAAATAGTCGGGGCAGGGACACCATTTCGAAAAGCTATCGAAGAAGATCGGGTCGGATCGGTTATTTTTTGGGGTCCCCCCGGTTCGGGAAAAACAACGCTGGCCGAATTGATCGCCAAAGCAACCAGCGGGATGTTTGTTCCATTTTCGGCGGTGACATCTGGTATCAAAGAGATAAAAGCGGTCATCTCCAAAGCCGGCAATTACAAAAAAATGTCCGGCCAGAAAACATATATTTTTGTTGATGAAATTCATCGTTTCAATAAAGCTCAGCAGGACGCTTTTCTGCCGTATGTTGAAAAAGGTGATATTGTCTTAATCGGCGCCACTACTGAAAATCCTTCATTTGAAGTTATTTCGGCGCTGTTATCAAGAGTTAAGGTTTTTGTTCTGGCACGTCTGTCAGATGATGCGCTGGTCGAAATTATTAATAATGCTATAAAAAACAGCGAACGCGGTCTTGGTTCTCTAAATCTAATAATTGAGGAAAAAGCGCTCGAATTTATCGCTACTGCCGCCGATGGTGATGCCCGCCGCGGGCTTAATCTGCTTGAGGCGGCCTCCGATGATGTCGGACAAGACGGGACAATCACACTAGATAAAATCGTTGAGATTCATCAAAAAGGTTCGACCGTTTATGATAAATCGGGTGAGGAGCATTATAATATTATTTCGGCGCTTCACAAATCGATTCGCGGCGGTGATCCTGACGCTTCATTGTACTGGTTAGCAAGGATGCTTGAGGGTGGTGAGGATCGTCTGTTTATCGCACGGCGTCTGATTCGAATGGCGGTTGAAGATATCGGATTGGCCGATCCAAATGCGCTAACAGTTGCGCTTAATGCCCGCGATACCTATCATTTTCTCGGCACTCCCGAGGGTGAACAGGCGCTGGCCCAAACTGTTGTATATCTCGCCTGCGCACCAAAATCGAATGCCGCCTATCTTGCCTTTAAGCAGGCCTCGCGTGATGTTACAGAAAAAGGTTCGCTTCCGGTGCCGCTTCATATTCGTAATGCGCCAACCTCGCTGATGAAAGCAATTGGTTATGGCAAAGATTATAAATATGCGCATGATTATGAAAATGCGATGACCGATCAGGAATATTTCCCGGATGAATTATCAGGTCGTATTTATTACCGACCGACTCAATCCGGAAGGGAGATCAAAGTGGCGGAATATCTAAAAAAATATCGTGACTATCGGAACAATATAAAAAAAGAACATTCAGAGAAAGACAGTGATGATTAGTTGTGTTCTTTGCCAAACCTTGTAACTAAACAGGCGTATAATTATAAGAGAAAATAAATTAATAATTTGGATAATAACGGAATAACCGACAAATAGATTATGCTTAAAATAATATTACAAATAATGCTGGTACTGATATTCGGAATCGGATCGGTTTCGTCGCAAGTGCTTTTTATCCCGATGGATTTTGCCCAGACCGATCATATCAAAGCTTATGGTATCGCTTTTCAGGCGCTCGAAATGGGAATCAATGTCGACTGGCTCTTAAATTACCGAGCAGGATCGTTTGCGATGGAAACCAATCCGGAACTTGAAAATCTTTGTATTATGCGAGGGGTCTTTGCCGAAAATATATCGGTTAAAGAGCTGTCCGGAATTTATCAAACGATTGAATCTGAAAATATGGAACGAGTGGTATTAGAAAAGGTTCCATCAATCGCGGTCTATTCTCCCAACAATGTTGAGCCGTGGGATGATGCTGTCACACTGGCTCTGACCCAGGCTGATATTAAATATGATTTGATCTGGGATGAAGAGGTTCTAGCCGGGGTTCTTGAGGAGTATGACTGGCTGCATTTGCACCATGAAGATTTTACCGGACAATATGGAAAATTTTATGCATCCTTTCGCAATCAATTATGGTACCGTCAGGAAGTCGAGGTCAATGAATCGCTGGCGCGTAAGCTTGGATATCGGAAGGTCTCGGAGATGAAACTGGCGGTGGCCAAAACTGTTCAGGATTATGTTCGTCGGGGTGGGTTTATCTTTGCGATGTGTTCCGCCTGTGAGACAATTGATATTGCGTTATCAGCGGAGAATGTTGATATCTGCCCGGCGCAATTTGACGGTGATCCAATCGATCCGCTGGCACAGGAAAATCTTAATTTTGAAAATGATATGGCATTTGAAAATTTCAAGGTGACGCTTGATCCGATGTTGTACCGTCACAGCAATATCGATACTTATCCTGATCGACTGATGCGTTTCCCCGAACCGCAGCTTGATTATTTTTATCTGTTTGAGTTTTCGGCCAAACTTGATCCGGTTCCGGCGATGCTGGTCCAAAATCATGTTGGACGGGTAAAAGGGTTTATGGGGCAGACGACTGCATTCCGAAAATCACTTTTGAAAAAATATGTGACGGTGCTGGGTGAGGTTGAAGGATTTGATGAGGTGCGGTATATTCATGGTAATTTCGGACGCGGGACATTTACATTTTTATCGGGGCATGATCCTGAAGATTATACGCATATGGTACAGGACCCTCCGACCGATTTGAATCTGCATAAGAATTCACCGGGATATCGTTTGATATTGAATAACGTCCTCTTCCCCGCCGCTAAGAAAAAAGAGCGAAAGACATAAAACTTGATAAATCGAAATACCGAAACGGTGGATACCCAAACCTATAATCTATAAATCAGGTCGGCAAAAATCGCCGCGCTGGTCATATTTAAGTCCTTTTGGATCTGATCCTGTATTTGTACCTGGTGATGAATAATATATTTGCCTGCGAATGAAATACTTATGCCGACTTTATCAGATACGAAAGATCTGAGACCAATTTTGCCCGACAGAAGATAACCACTCTTAACAACATCGGCATCTGAGAAAAATAGACCCCCTCCAAGCGCAATGAATGAAAATACTTTTTTCGTCCGGCTGTTTGAAGGGTACACCAGGAACGATAATTCAGTGACATATGCATTCAAGTCGATATATTGTGTGGACGGGTCGGTTCTAAAGCGCATTGGCAGAAAACTCAAATCCAATTGAAATCCAATATGCTTTTTTGTCAATTCAATTCCACAACTGCCGGTTCCACCAATGGCAATATCACCGGTTATTGTCTCCCACGTAACGGGTCCGGAAGGATCATAATAAGGATGACTTATTTCCCATTTATTGTCGGCCAGAAAATATCCGCCAGAAAGATGTATGAAAGTCCGCCATGAATTGCCAGTTATTGATTGAGCGCCAGGAGTACTGCTCAGGACTAACAGAGTCAGAACAGTTATGATGATGGTTCTTAATAGTTGCATCCAATAGTCTCCTTCCAAGTTCTATATACAACAATCGTCGTGAGCCTCTCACATTTCATTCGGTGATAATCACATCCGCCTTTTCCAGTGTCACCAGATGGTAAGTTTGGAACAATCCGGCGGGATTCTGCACTAATGACAGAGTACTATCTATCAGACCAAATTCAAATCTACCCTGAAGATCAAATGGTTGATAATACCCGCTCAGCAATACATTAGAAAAAGTAATGGTACTATCGCCAATAGCATAATTACCGCTGCCGTAAGGCGATGCCTCACCATCTTTTGTGCTTAACCAATAATATGCAAAGGTCGTATCGCCAAACTCAAACCGGATCGGTTCCTCGGCGGTTATTGGAGCATCATCCGGTCCCGGATAGGTCGCTGATGAAGTCCCGGTCCAGATGCCGACAAAAAAGTCCGGGTCAATAGACGATACCGGATCACCATCGCATCCGAGTAAAAATAATAGCGTCAATAAAAGAAATATAAACCTCATAACTTATTTCCTATTTTCTAAAAATTTAATTCGTCAGGAGCACACGGCTCCTGACCTAC
>JAQBFG010000007.1:0-11961 GCA_032123495.1 Candidatus Zixiibacteriota bacterium
TGCAAAAAACTTTATATTTGCAAAACGAACCCATTTTGCTGTAAGATTATGAGATAAAAGATATTATAGAGAATTTTAGCAAAAAAAGCGGATCTCATATCTCCTAATTGACAATAATCTAAAATTGATTATCTTAAAATATGAATAAGGACTATTACCAAACTCGGAAATTTACCAAAAATCGAACTCGATTGGTTGATTATTTGAATCGCTACAGCGGCCTGTAAATTCCGTTTGCAAAAATAGTTTTGTCGAAACCCTGCGGGATTTCGACCTACCATAATACCAAATACATTTTGAAATTTAAGCAGCCATTAAGTTGGTTTTAATTGAATGGAGCAAAGTATGAAAGTTGTTGTGTTAGGTGCAGGACTGGTCGGCGGACCGATGGCTATCGATCTGGCCAAAGAGAAAAAAGATTCTAAATTTGATGTTACGCTGGTTGATTACAGTCAATCTGTTCTGGATAAAATTGATAAAAGCTATAATATAAATAAAATAGCCAAAGATTTATCCAATCCCGATGATGTGCAAAAATTAGTCGGCGATTATGATATTGTCATTAATGCCGTCCCCGGTTTTATCGGTTTCCAAACCCTAAAGGCGATTATCAGTGCCGGTAAAAATGTTATCGATATTGCGTTCTTCTCCGAGGATCCATTCCAGCTTGATAAACTGGCCAAAGAAAAAAATGTGATTGCGATTATGGATTGCGGTGTAGCCCCGGGGATGAGTAATATTCTGACCGGGTATGTTGATCACCTGTTGGACAAAACCGATGTTGCGCTGACCTATGTCGGCGGTCTTCCTGAAATCAGGGAATGGCCATATGAGTACAAAGCTGTTTTTTCGCCGATTGATGTCATCGAGGAGTACACCCGCCCGGCCCGGTATGTTGAAAATGGTCAGATGATAACCCGTCCGGCACTGTCTGATCCTGAGTTAATGAACTTTCCCGGAATAGGAACGCTTGAATCTTTTAACAGCGATGGTTTACGGACTCTGGCTCAAACCATTGATGCCCCCAATATGAAAGAAAAAACCTTACGTTATCCCGGGCATATTGAGAAAATGAAAGTCTTCCGCGAAACCGGCTTTTTCAGTCAGGAAGAGATCGAGATCAACGGTACAAAAATTCGTCCGATTGATTTGACCTCAAAACTGCTGTTCCCCAAATGGAAACTAAACGAGGGCGAGGTTGATATTACGGTGATGCAGGTTATTGTCGAGGGCGAAAAAGATGGCAAAAAACTTCGTTATACTTATGATCTCCTTGACCGGTATGATGAGGCAACCGGAGTTCATTCAATGGCCCGGACAACCGGATACACCGCGACAATGGCGGTCAGGATGGTTGCTGCCGGACTATATTCAAAAGTTGGGATGTCGGTCCCTGAATATATCGGCAGACAACCGGAATGTGTTGAATTTATGCTCAATGGTCTTAAAGAGCGCGGCGTTATTTACAAAGAGACTATCAAAGAGATTTAGTTTTTATTATTTGAGTACATAAAAAAGGTCAGGGCCGAATCGACCCTGACCTGTATAAGTCCAGATTTATTTATATATCTAGATTTCTGACGTATTTGGCGTTTTGCTCGATAAACTCACGCCGTGGTTCAACCACGTCGCCCATCAAAACCGAGAATAAATGATCGGCTTCGGCGGCATCCTCCACTGAAACTGATAGCAGCGTCCGTGTCTCTGGGTCCATTGTTGTTTTCCAGAGTTGGTCGGGATTCATCTCACCCAGACCTTTGTACCGTTGAACCGAAACTGACTCACCGCCCAACTGCTTGATAAAACGCTCTCGATCATCTTCGTTGTAGGCGTAATGTTCTTTTTTACCCTTGTACACTTTATACAGAGGAGGCTGAGCAATATAAATATTACCATGCTCAATAAGCTCTCTCATGTGACGGAAAAGGAAGGTCAGAATCAATGTCCGGATGTGAGCACCATCAATATCGGCATCGGTCATGATAATTACTTTATGATATCTGAGACCTTCGATATTAAAATCTTCTCTGATACCGCAGCCAAGCGCGGTTATCATCGTCCGGATCTCTTCATTGGACAAAACTCGATCAAGACGGGCCTTTTCGACATTCAGTATTTTTCCGCGAAGCGGTAAAATCGCCTGAGAGCGACGGTCACGGCCCTGTTTTGCCGAACCTCCCGCCGAATCACCCTCGACAATATATATTTCGCACATCGATGGATCGGTCAGCGAACAGTCGGCCAATTTACCCGGCAGAGCGGCATGATCAAGCGCCGTTTTCCGACGGGTTAATTCTTTGGCTTTTCGTGCCGCCTCACGTGAACGGGCTGCGGAAATAATTTTTTCGGCAATCGCTTTGGCGTCGCGCGGAGTTTCCTCAAAATGATTGGCAAGATATTCATTAGTGATCGATTCAACAATACCGCGTACCTCGGAATTACCCAGCTTAGTTTTGGTCTGACCCTCAAACTGGGGATCAGGCACCTTTACAGAAATAACAGCAGCCAGACCTTCGCGGGAGTCATCTCCGATAACTGAAACACCGGGCTTGGCGCTTTTTCCGTTTTTGCCATTTTTCGCTTTGGATGACTTGCCATCTTTAAGAAGATTGTTTTTTAGGACATAATTATTGATGGTTCGGGTCAGGGCCGTTCTGAAACCGGTTAGATGCGTTCCGCCTTCAATAGTATTGATATTATTGACATAAGTGAAAAGATTTTCGTTATAGCCGTCATTGTACTGAATCGCAATTTCAACATCAACGCCATCTTTTTCCTTATGGATATATATCGGTTTTTTAAACAGGACAGTTTTGTTTTCGTTGATATAAGTGGCAAACGCTGACAGACCGCCTTTGTATAAAAATTCCTGCTGTTTATCTTCTTCACGATGATCGATTAAATTTATTTTAAGACCGCTGTTCAAAAAAGCAAGCTCCCGCATCCGGGCCACTAGAGTTTTAAACTTAAAATTTATCTCTTCAAAAATAGTACTATCGGGATAAAAGCAGGTCTTTGTACCGGATTGTTTCCGGTTTCCTGTTTTTTTAACCTTATCCTGTACCTTGCCTTTTTTGTATTCCTGTCTATACACGTCTCCATCGCGGCAGACCTCAACCCAACACCATTCTGATAAAGCATTAACGACCGATACCCCAACGCCGTGCAAACCACCGGAGACTTTATAACTGGCGTGATCAAATTTACCACCGGCATGAAGCATTGTCATAACAACTTCCAGGGCTGATTTTTTTTGAGTTGGATGTTCATCGATTGGGATGCCGCGACCATTATCGGTAACGGTGATTGAATTATCTTTACCTATCTCTACTTTTATGGCAGTACAGAAACCAGCTACCGCCTCATCTATCGAGTTATCGACGACTTCATACACCAGATGGTGCAGACCGCGGCTGTGAACATCGCCGATATACATCGCCGGACGACGGCGAACCGGTTCGAGACCGCGTAATACCTGAATTGTATTGGCATTATACTGTTGTTCTGTCTTTTTTGTTTCTTCCATCTCTTCTGTTTCTACTTTCACTGGTCTTTGTTTCCTATGCACTTATGCAATAAAATGTATTTTTTTAACTGAGCGGCCACCGGGGACAGTATGGATCTCCTGCAGGATACGATCAACATCAAGAAGCAGTTCCTGGCGCCAGACAGCATCGGGAACCGAAATAAACAGGGTCTCATTTTCATATCTGATTGCCTTTGATACGTCGGCAATCTTATCCCCAACAATTTCGGGCCATAAGTTAACCATTCTCCAACCATCAAGCGAATGACCAAGACCCATTCGAGTCAAAATGCTGTTTAAAAGCGGTCCCAGCCGGGTCGCCGACTTTTTGGAGTTAATAAATTTAGCCGTTTTCATACAGCTAAAAGATAACCAATTTTTAAGTATTCAGCAAGATAAAATAAATTTATATCTTATTAGATAGCAGAAAGTTATGGAAATGTGAGACTGTTATTTTTGAAAAAAACTACCAGTTTCTATCAATTGATCGAAGTTGCCGTTTTTTCGGATGTTTCGGGTTGGGAATATAAAAATCGGGGCCTTCCCGGCGGACCATTCTAACCGTCAAATCCTGGCAAGCTTGACAGCGGCGAAGACAATTAACATCCTTTTTCCTGACCAATCGGCGGCCGCGATGTTCCGGCGCATAAACAGAATTTGCGACAATTTCATATCCTTTGGATGGTTCCTGCTCATCGTAAAAACGGACACCGGCGATTATATTACGTGTTCCCGGTTCATAAATGGTGGCACCGGGACATTCAATAAATATTTTATCGTCATCGAGCGAGGTTTCATTTTTGAACGGATTTGCAGCCGGTGTTTTGGTAGCTTTTTCGGCTTTTTTCGATGACGTCTTTTTGGCCTGATACTTTTTCTGAGGATTTGATTCTGATGACATATTATACTCCAAGGTAGATGTCAGCTTTGGGCCGTCCAAGAACCAGAGATGCTTTTCCCGGGATCAAGTCAAGCAGTTGCCTTACTGTTTCAAGTTCCATTAGATTAGCAAGTTTATTGGTGAAAAAAAGAATTTCGGCATTGCGTTTGGACGCATTGATTAGAGGCAGAAGAGGCGCAAAGTTTAACCGATTACCAGATTTAATCGGGAGATTATCTATATCATGCGCAATCTTCATCTTTGAATTATCCTTTGACCATTAGGACAACAGAGAAAAATGCCACCGTTACCGGCAGTATATAAACAAATGAATAAGGTAAAAAATAAGTGGCAATAAATGTTATCGCGACCGAGGGGATAACAACAAAACGAACCAGATTGAATGATAGTTTGGTTACTTTACCAAGTATTAGACCAACAATGCTTACCAGCAATAGTGCGGCGGCGATGATGCCAGCCGTACCAAATCTTTCTTCGATAAAATGGCGAGCGACATCAATAAGCCCGGAGGGCTCGTTGATCTGTGAAGCTGCTTGCTGTAAAATATCAATGATCATAGTGATTCCTAAAATTCATCAACAGGTTCAATGGTTAATGATGATTCACCGACACAATTGAGTCCGGTCATGCGCTGCGTTAGGAAATTTTGTGAAGCTATCCAGTTGTGAGAAATAGTGAGCAAGTCCTCATGCTCCATTTCGCTTTCCCAATCAAGAATGACAGTATCAATTTGTCGTCCATCGACGTCGAGGTCATCCATTGTGAGCGTAAATTTCACTTTCATGGCCGCTACCCATCCTTTCGTTAGTGTTCCAATTGCTTTACACAAAGGGAATTTGCAAGCGAGGTGCCGACCAAAAGAAGATTTGGGGATGAGTTTTTATCTTATTGCATGGCAATAGATTAAAAATACGAATGTTCAGTTTTGGGACATCTTTTGTCGCGACGATGGGTGATTTGGAAAGAAAAAATATGGTTTTGAGCCTATACCCAATGGGATAACTTAAACCCCGGACTGAGATTAGGCCGGGGTTTTGTATTGCGGATATTATTGATATCCACAGGTTTTTTTGCCTGGGATAAACAATTTTGAGCTGTTTCCCCGTTTATTTGGCCGGTTGAAGGGTCAGCGTGTGTAATGAATTCCCCCCAATCCGGAACAACGATGTTCCATCCCCTTGCCATTTTTATAAGGGAAACAGCCTTGCGAATAGCCGGATAATATCTATCTAATCATAATATATTATATCCATTTATCGCACAGAGTCAACAGAGCGACCCCTAAGGTCCCATAGACCCTATCCTCCATGTTTAAGGTTGACAGTAAATGGTGAAAGTATTGGGTGGGATTCCAGCTGCTAAAATAGTCAGGTCATTTATGAGTCAAAAAAACGTGAGGTTTTATTTTTTGCAAAACATATCGGGCGCTTTGGGTGTGGGGTGGGATAGATTTTTAATACTGTGAAGGTTTTAATTTATCTATAACCCAATATATAGACCACACACCGTTTTGTCAAGTAATATTTGCACTATGTGTCTATGATACATGAAAATGCCGCTACTGGTGTGGTTTTCATAATCTTTGCATATCGTAAATAAATCAAATCTCAGCGCAATTACATATTTCTATAAGCAATGTTGACTGATTTAAAATAATATCTCAATTTGCAGTTGTGATTTTTTAAATCGATGAGGATCACAATTTTCCGGAAATTGATTTAACATCCTGATGGCAATAATTAAGATTCCACAATATTAATAGTAGATATAATTAGTCTACAAAAAGGTATGGTATCGATCAAAATTGGCAATGATTAATTCAAAAGAAATTGAGATATAAAACGTATTTGTTTAGAGAATCTAAACAAGAACATGGAGGAAAATAATGGGAAAATTACTTTCGTTTACCTTGCTGGTAATTTTCGTGATTTTTTTAGTGCCTGTCCAGAGTCATGGAGAAATTAGTCCGTGGCCGAAATTCAGGCAGAATAAACAGAATACCGGCTTATCATCTTATACCGGTCCGGTTACGCCGGACTTTCAATGGGCATATCAAACCAATGATGCTATTGTTTCATCGCCTTCAATTGGTCCTGATGGGACAATTTATTTCGGGTCCGGTTATACTCGCGAGGCATCCGATTCCGCGCTTTATGCACTTAATCCTGATGGCACATTAAAATGGAAATATGTAACCGGCGACGGTATTTTTTCTTCGCCGGCGATTGGTATAGACGGCGCAATTCATTTTGGTTCATGGGATCGAAATTATTATATCCTTGAGGATTCGGTTACCTATCCCAAATTGAGGGTGAAAACTGAACTCGGTTGGTATATTACGAGTTCACCACTGGTTCTTGACAATGGCGACGCCTACTTGGGCTGTCTAAATTTCAGGCTTTACGCGCTTAGCCCAACCGGCGAAATAAAATGGGAAGAGCGAACCGGTTGGTGCGTTTTTTCATCCCCTGCCCTTAACTATGATGGTGATATAGTTATTGGTTCAAAAGGCCATAATCTTTACAATATTACCGATAATGGACCCGATCATACTGTCAATTGGAAACATCCTTTTGGCTCATTCTATGATGGTCACCTTGTTGATGCCTCGCCTGCGATTGCCGAGGATGGAACAATTTATGTCGGCGTTGACCCATATGGTGCCGCTATGCAGAGTGAAATTATAATAGTCGGTAATTCCTTTTATGCCGTTAATCCTGACGGCACTCTTAAATGGCAATTCCCAACTAACGATGGCGTTGAGTCCTCGCCAGCAATTGGACCGGACGGTACGGTATACTTTGGATCATATGACTCCACCTTTTATGCGGTTACCGATGGTGGGACCGAAGGAATTTTAAAATGGTCATATAAAACCGGTGGCATAGTTGATGCCTCACCTACTGTAGGTGCCGATGGCACTGTTTATATTGGCTCGAGAGACTCGACTCTTTATGCTTTTAACCCGGATGGCTCAGTCAGATGGACTTATTCCCTCCCCGATGGCATAGAATCATCGGTAACGATTGCCGGTAATGGATCACTCTATGTTGGATGTTTTGACGGCAAAATGTATTCACTGGGAGATCCGACCGCACCGGATGTTGGTGCCGCTGAAGTTGATTTGCCAGCGGAGGTTGCCGCCGGTGAAGCGATTCAGCCGGTCGTTATCGTTCAAAATTACCGGACAACTCCGCAAGCATTCGATGTTTTCATAAATATTGATTTGGATGGCGTTAGTGTTTTCAGCGAACAGAAATCGGTAAATGATAACGCAGGAGGAAGTGCCCTCAGAGCCTATTTTAGCAATTGGGTTCCTGATCCGGAACTTGGGTTGGTATATGACATAACAACGTATACCGTCCTCGCGTCTGATGAAAATGAGCGGAATGATTCGACCGTTTATCAGGTTATAAGCGGTGAAAGTCAGCCTTATATTTGTGGTGATGCAACTGGTGACGGAAGTGTTAATATTCTCGATGTTGTTTTTATAGTCAATTATAAATATAAGTCGGGTCCGGCACCATATCCATTGAACGGTTCGGATGTTGATAGCAGTGGAAGCATAAATATCCTGGATGTTGTTTATGTGATTAACTTCAAATATAAAAGCGGCCCAGCTCCAAACTGCCCTTAAAATATAAAATATTATTGAATAAGAAGGAACCGAATTTTCGGTTCCTTTTTTTTAGAAACGAAGGCCGATATTAATATAGAGTTGATCATTCTGGCTCACGGTCTTACCGTACGCAATGTCAATTGGTCCAAGCGGAGAATCATAGGCCAGTGAGACGCCATAACCGAGTCGCAGGTTTTGAAATTTGATCTGATCAATCGATTTGTAAACTTCGCCAAAATCATAAGAACCGCTAAGATACAAACGATACGGCAGTTTAAATCTTAGCTCCATATTGCCCAGGATCATTTTGGCGCCGGTTAATTGATCAATTTTGAGTCCGTGAAAGGAATGTCTCCCGCCTATAAAAAACCTCTCTGAGTCAGGAATACTATTATTTTCCGTAACCGTCCAGCCAATAGAAAATCTGGGATGGAAATTAATATTTTTGGTAATGGGGAAATATGATTCAACCGAGCTGAAACCCTTGGTATATTTGGTTTCCCCGCCAAGAATTTCGGCGGCAAACTCAATATAAAATGTATGTTTTTTCCCTCTGGTCGGAAATGGATATTTGTCGATCGTTTCGACCTGCGATCGGATCGTTGCCGTCCGCAGTTTTATCTTGCTATAAGATCCATCCGGAAAAGATTTGTTTTCGATATCTTCCCATCGAATTTCGCCGGAGACGGTCCCGAATCGCGCAATCTGTTGGCCCAAAATAAATTCAATTCCACGACGATTTTCCCTGACATCACTTAGTGAATTGCCATTTTGACCGTAATAATTTCTTTGGATTAAATGGTAATAAGTCTTTATCTGATAAGTAAAATAAGTTGAGAAAAAGCGGTCGGCTTTTAGAGAAATCTCATACTTTTGTTGGCGAGGGGCATATTGAGCATGCACAAGAAATTCCTGTCCGGTTCCAAATAGATTGTCGTCCAGCAATTCAATAAATTGTTCACTTCTGTATTCATCGCGCCAGTGCCAACCAAGCCTGATCTGAGAATATTTTTTTTCCTCCACAGCCATATTTACAATGGCACCGGTTTCGCCAGGAACAATGTTAATAGTCACCCGATCAAACAGATCTGTTCCATAGATGTTGGTGATGCCACGGGAGACGTCGCGTGAGTCGAAAACTTTTCCTTCGCGAGCTGGAAATGATGTTTTGATTAGCCAGTCTTTGGTTCTTTTATTGCCCGAGACATTAATTTTTTCAATTATTGCCTCATCAATTACTATCGATAGTGTTCGTCGTTGTTCGGAATAATCAATATGTCGAACATGAGTCAAATCAAACCCCTTGGATTTATATAATAAATTCAGACTGTCAGAAACTTTCTTAAGAGCAAATCCAGGTTTTTCATCGCCGTAATAATTTATGATTGATTCTATGATTGATTCAATAACGCTGTCTTTGATAATATTATTGCCGATAATCTCCAAATTCAAATTTCGCAGTTCAGGTATTGATTCAATGTTAACTTTCAAATGGTGGGCGGGATAACGATTTACGCTGGAATCGTCTGGGATGGCATCGATTGAAATTGAAAGGAGATTATAATCTTGATAGAGCTGGCTGGCGATATTTCGTAGCGAATTTTTTGAGATAATTTGATTTGTCCTAATAGGAGAATTTTCAAGATAATCTTCCGTCATTTTATTAGTAAAATGGATATTAGTTATGAAGATGGAATCTGAATGTTGGGTTTCAATCAGTTTCTTTTTTATCTTTTCAATCGCTTTTTTCCCGGCCAGATAACCAAGGTCAATTAATTCTGCAACAAAATTAAAATCATTAGAATGATAGCCGTTTATTTCCGGGGTTATAACCAGATCAGCTAATTTAATTCCTTCATCGATATTATCGTTTTGCATGATAGTTGTCACCTGGTTGGCAATATCTATTGGATCGGTTATCGCCTCTTTTTCCAACAAATCACTGGTCGTATTAATGGCAACAATAAGATTGAGATCATTGTTATCGTTCGGAATAGCTGAAACCGGAATAGGATTCACAATACCGCCATCCATCAGCAGCCTGCCGCCTAATTCCACTCCGGTAAAAGCGAGTGGGAAAGCCATCGTGGCCCGGATAGCATCAGCGAGATAACCGCTGGTTAGATTGACCTGTTCTCCGGTGATAATATCAGTTGTGACCGAACAGAAAGGATATTTCAGTTTTTTAAAATCACCTCCTGAAATATAATTTGGTCGTAGAGTCAGAATTGAGAGTAGATCTGTTAGTTTTTGTCCGGCCGTGAATGCTTGCGGGAAATATGGTTTAAACCGATCGAATCTGATTGAAATTAGATACCGCTCCTTTTCCGTGCGCTGTGTCAGAAACATAGAATTTCTCCGCGGCCGATTGGAAAACAGTCCAGAGAAATTTATTGATTTAACTATCTGTTCAATGCTGTCGGCCGAATAACCGGAGGCATATAATCCGCCGATAATTCCGCCAATCGATGTTCCGGCAATGGCGCCGATCTGAAGTCCGCCTTCTTCAAACGCTTTCAGAATTCCGATCTGAGATAGACCGCGGGCACCGCCTCCGGAGAGGGCCAAACCGATTTTGATTCGTTGATCGGGTG
Source organism: Candidatus Zixiibacteriota bacterium (assembly GCA_032123495.1). GTDB lineage: Bacteria > Zixibacteria > MSB-5A5 > GN15 > PGXB01 > JAAERC01. The sequence continues at coordinate 10,641 of JAQBFG010000007.1, forward strand.
GATTATATTGCGAACCATCCCAACCGATTTGAACCGAAGTCGATCCGGCCATTGAATTCGCCGTCAAAATTATTATGACGAAAATTAACAGTATTACAGTTTTCACTTGCCAACTTACATTGCTAATTGTTTTATACAATTAAGAGTTAGTCGATTTTAAAATCAAGGAGTATTATAACGATTACTCAGGCTGAAAAAAAGAGAATCAGATCGTTACAAACGAAAAAAGGGCGAAAGTTTGAAAAGCGATTTGTTGCCGAAGGAATCCGGCTTCTTGAGGAATCGCTTAAAAATAAATTTTTACCAATAAAATTATTTTATACAGAGTCATTACTTACTGATCGTGGACGCTGGCTGGTAAAGGAATTTGAGAAGGAAAAAGTATCTTTAAGCAAAATATCAGCCAAGGATATTATTTCCATTTCCGACGCAGACACGAGTCAAGGTGTTCTTGGTCTTTTTAATATCCCTCAGCTTAAGCCCGGTATTGCCTTTAAAAAATCTCGTAAACTGTTGCTTTTGGATGGTATCTCTGATCCGGGCAATGCTGGAACGCTTTTGCGCTCGGCGCTTGCTTTTGGTTTTGACGCGGTTATCTTAACCAATAATTCAGTCGATCCGTTCAATCCAAAAGTCGTGAGATCGTCGGTCGGGGCTATTTTTGGATTTCCGATAATAACGGCAACTGTCGAGGAGATACTGCGTTTTAAAAAGTATGACCGGTTTAAATTAATTGTTGCCGATACCAAGGGATTGGATATTCATTCCAAGAAGATAAATGTTAAGAACTATTCTCGGATTGTTTTGGCTCTTGGTTCCGAGGCGGAAGGAATATCGGAATATATTTTGTCAATGGCCGATATAAAGATAAAGATAAACCATGAGGAAAAAGTTGATTCTCTCAATGTAGCCGTGGCCGGATCGATAATAATGAAGGAATTTTATAAATAAAGACGAGTTGATTATGAAAAATATAAAATATATGGCAGCCGCATTACTAGTAATTGTTATAACGAATATAGTGGGGGCCGAAGAGGTTAAAAAAATAGGAAAAGGTCGATTCGAAACCAATACAATAGAATTAACCGCTTTAATGTCATCAGAAAAACTTGTATCAATAAGCTCGGCTGAGAATTTATCAGGCAAACTGGTTATAAAAACAACAGAAAGTAATAAGGCAATATTTTCATATGGTAAAACGCTTAAAACGGACAGCCAATCAGATGCGATTGAATATGCCAAGGTTATTAATGTCGTTATGGAGGAAACCTCCAAAGGTCTGAATTTAATACTTCAGGCACCCAATCCAGCCCCATGGTCG
>JAQBFG010000008.1:0-7434 GCA_032123495.1 Candidatus Zixiibacteriota bacterium
TCCGTTCCAAATATGAAAAACGGACCGCTGAGTATCTCGACAAGAATAAAATCAAATATCAGTATGAGCCGTTGATCCTCCTTGAGGGGCGACAGTACCGTCCCGATTTTTATCTCCCCGATTATAATCTGTTTCTGGAAATATGTGGGTATGGACATATGCCGTTTTATAGTGATCGAATCGCACAAAAACAAAAGATTTATGAAAATAATAAACTGAAGGCGGTTTTTATTCATTATAGCGGCCGCGGTTCATTGGAAGATATGATAAAAGCAGAACTGAGAAAATTTGGAATTCAATTTATAGATTAATATGTAATACGGGCAGATGTCCACATCTGCCGCGCACAAATTTCGGCAGATTTTTTCGACATCTGCCGGGGGTGTTATAAACCAAGATTGTCAACCCTCGGAGAGCGTTGACCTACCTATACTTTTTTATGTAATACGGATTTTAGATGTCAGCTATTGAGAAATTATTCCTCTTCACGGGAGATGGTCCATTCATCACCGAGAATAAGCTCCGCTTCGTTATTGGCATCTTCCACAAACTCCTCAGGCACCAAAACTATAAAACCGCCGGAAGTCGGGAAAAAAGAAGATGCGCCCATCTGGCCGATTTGGCCAAAATGTCCGGCACTTGATAAAATGACTATTGGAATATTTTTCGATTTCAGACCATCGTTAATCATGTTGGCATAAGCTTGCGAGGTCAAGCGAGCGATTTTAACCCAATTGTCATATCCCAAATTATCAACTTCAGAATTATCCACACTTTTCTCAGGAAGGGAGACGACCAGTCTTTCGTCGCAATCGGGACAGGTTGAAATCTCCGGATTATATTCATAACGGCATTTGGGACAATACGGCATTGAGACCTCCTAATGGTTATATAATATAACGATTGAATAAAGACAATATTCGAATGAAGTTTGATATTGATTTAAGAAAATCGATTGACACAAAACTGCCAATTTGATTTACTTCTTAAATCCCGGGATTTTTATTTTTATTATTTTCGGAAACAGCTTTTCGACGGTGAAAAATATGTTTATATTTTATTTAATATGATTTTTGATAAAACAACAAAACTTGATTTTTTGCCGAATGTCGATTTTGACGAAATCCTTACTAATCCGATTCTTGATATTTCGGCGAGATTCTGGGACAGTGACCGCTATGATGCGTTTAAAATCTGTTATCGTTCAATGCGTTTGATTGATGATTTGGTAGATGACAGGAAATCATTGAAGAAAAAAATATCAAAAATTGAATTGTTACAAATGAAACGCGAAATGGCCAAATGGATGAAGGCGATGCAAAAAAGAGATCGCTCTGATCCTTTTCGACGCGAATTAATTGAAACGCTTGAGATATATCAAATACCATTCTGGCCTTGGGAGAGATTGCATCGGGCGATGATTTACGATTTGGAGCATGATGGTTTTGAAAGTTTATTGATATTTCTGCGTTATTCTGAAGGAGCGGCGATATCGCCAGCTTCGATTTTTATGCATCTGTGCGGAATCGAAAAAAGCGGCAATAATTACTCCGCGCCAAAATTTGACATTCGGTTGGCTGCTCGGCCGTTGGCGCTTTTTTCTTATTTTGTGCACATCATCAGGGATTTCCAAAAAGACCAATTGGCCAATCTAAATTATTTTGCCGATAATATGCTGCTGAAACATAATCTCAATGGTGATGAACTGCGAGCGGTTGCCGAGGGGAAGACAATATCAATAGAATTCCGCAATCTTATGTCAGACTATCAAGCAATCGCCGATTATTATCGGTTGAAGGCGCGCAATGTACTTGATATTATCATACCGCTCCTGCAGCCGAAATATCAGCTGAGTCTGAAAATGATATATAGTTTGTACTATCAAATATTTGAAAGAATAGATATCGAATCCGGGAATTTTGCTGAGGCGGAATTAAATCCGACCGGTGATGAAGTCAAAAGCCGAATAAAACAGACAATCGATAATTTCACGGCATTATTAAAAGAGTAACGATTTTTAGGCAATACTGACCGGAGCCTCTTTTTTATCAAGAACTTTTCTAATGCACGATGCTACCAATTTCAGAGTTAGAGGTTTTCTGATGTACATTTCAATCCCAAGCTGTCGTGCCTCTTCTACTCGCGATGATTCGGCATATCCCGAGACAATAATTGCTTTCTGATTCGGGTACATTTGAATAACCCGCCGAAATGTTTCTGTCCCGTCAATACCATCAGGCATGATCATATCGAGCAATAACAGATCCTGCGGATTGTTTTTTAAATACTTAATAGCTTGTTCGCCGCTATTGATGGTGGTGGCATTGTATCCCAACTTTTTCAAAAGCATCAGGGCAACATCGCATTGTGTTTTATCGTCATCAACAACCAGAATTGATTCGGTTCCGCCAAGAATTTCATCTTCGCAGGCAGCATCAATGGTTTCTCGTGTGATTGGGAAATAGAGATAAAACGATGTGCCATCACCAACGCTACTTTGAAGATCAATATAGCCATCGTGATCTTTCATGACGGCGTCAACGACACTTAACCCCAAGCCGGAACCGCGTCTTTTATCGGATAGTTTTGTGGTAAAAAACGGTTCAAAGATATTGTGGCAAATATCCTCAGGGATGCCGCATCCGATATCGGAGAAGGTTATCTTGACATATTCCCCTTTTGGCATGTGGCCAAAATTTGTTGTCGGATTATCAGCATAGTAGTTTTCCGTCTTGATACTGATATTTCCAACGTCCTGCATGGCATCACGGGCGTTGTTAATCAGGTTAAACAGAATCCTGTTAATTTGTGAGGCACCACCTCTGATATTCATCAGATTTTTTGCAAAATCGGTTTCAATAACAACAGATTGAGGTAGAATCCCGATCTCTCCAATTGCAAATTGGATGACTTCATTAAGATTTAGAATTTCCTGATTATAGTGTCCCCGCCGGCTGAGGGTAAGAAGCTGCTGATTAATGTCGGCAATCTGATTAGCCGATTTTTCCATAGCATTAATATATTTTAGCGTCGGATGATTGTCCGGCAGTTCTTCTTTTATAAAATCAGGATAAGCGACCAGAGGTGCCAAAAGATTATTGAAATCATGAGCGATCTGTCCGGCAACTCGTCCGGCCGACTCTAATCTTTGGGCGCGGAATTCCTGTTCTCGAAGACGTTTGGTTTCGGTGATATCCATTGAAACATTGGCAAGGAACTGAGGTTTACCGGTTTTGGGATCCTTAACGGTAAATGCCATCGCATGAACATCAGTTAATTTGCCTGTTTTTACATTTCGGTACTGCAACTCTCCCTCCCAATGTTCACCGCTCATTAAGGCTGGCAAGAGTTCATTCTGTACTAAAGTTATCCATTTTTCCGGTATCACTTCCATTATATTTGTGTCTTGAACATTGTCTGGATCAACACCAAGCATGTCTCCGCCGGCTTCATTGAGGAAAATCATTTTACCCTCTAAATCAGACATATTAACAAGTTCGCTGCTATATTTAACGACCTCCGCAAGCTTTCTTAATTCTTCGTCGGCCTGCTTGCGTTCAGTTATGTCCTGAGTGGAGATGATTGCCGAAACCACTTCGCCGTTGGATCCCCAAATAGGTCCGATATTTGACAGGTAATTGGAAATGGATCCATTGGGACCAGTGCCGTTGGCTTCATATTGGCGAGATTTTCCTTCATCAAACACAATTTTAACCTGTTCTTTTACCGATTCATGAAATTCAGAACCTATCATCGCATACATATTGGTTCCGATAACCTTTTCAAGGCACACTCCTTCCGGAGCATGATTCATGTAAAGAATTTTCCCATCACGATTAATTGTGAAAATGATACTTGGTGTATTTTCGGCAAAACACCTAAACTTGCTTTCGCTTTCACTTAAAGCTTTCTCCGCCCGCTTACGTTCAGTGATATCAATTACAACACACTCCAAATAATCCTGTTTTGGATAGGCCTTTACCGAAAAAGATAAAGTAACTTCTCGGCCATTAGGGAGTATCATATCAATATCAGTTCCATTTAATTCACCGTCCCGTTTGAGCTTTGTGACTAATATTTTTCTTTGATCCGGGTTTTTATACAGGTCTACGGAACGCATTTTCCCAATTATTTCATTTGCCGGAAGACCCAATAACTCTGCAGTCTTGCGGTTAATCTCAATAAATGTACCGTCAGACATTTTAGTCTTAAAAAAACCGACCAGGGCATTGTCAAAGAAATTTTTATAATGCTCACGACTTTCCCGTAATTCTTCTTCGATCCGCTTGCGTTCGGTGATGTCGACTGCTGAAGCCGCAATATATAGTGGATTATTGTTATCATCCTTAATAACTGTTGCACTCATCATGGTAGGAAAAACGGATCCGTCTTTTTTCTTATGCCATACTTCTATGGCAAAATAACTGCCATTTTCTATTAGATCTTTATTTATTTGATTTACATCCTGTAATTGTTTGTCGGAATGAAATATCGAAAGTTGTTTTCCATTTGTTTCTTCAACTGTTAATCCATGCATCTCGGCGAAACATTCGTTTATGTAAATGATATGTCCTGATATATCTACAATGGCCGTACCGTAATTTGCACTATCTGAAATTGTCTTGAATTTCCTAATTTCTTTTTCAGCTTGCTTGCGTTCTGTAATGTCGGTAACAATGCAGGAAATACTATCCATGCATTCACTCCCCTGTTTAAATACAGGGTTTGCTCTGGCTTCCACATAAAATGGGTCTTTATATTTGGGCTTATACAAGAATTCAAACGTTTCTGATTTTTTCTTTTTTAGGATTTTCTGGAAAATCTCCTGTAGCTTAACAAGATCTGCCTTGTCCGCAATATATTTTGTAAAATGCTGTCCAACTTCTTCTTCCGAACAATACCCGCCTAACTCCTCTACATTGGGACTGCAATAAATGATTGTTCCATCGGGTGAAAAATTGATAATACTGCTCTTCAAACTCTCAACCAGCAGTTTATATTTTTCCTTATTTTCACTTAAGGCATCTTCAGCCAGCTTGCGTTCTGTAATATCACAAATGAAAGCCTGAATGGCTGGCATGCTTTCCCATTGAATCAAGGTTGAATTGGTTTCTATCCACTTTATTTCGCCAGATTTACATATGGCTCTAATTTCCAATGGTTTTAAATCTATTTTTGAACCTGATAGTCGAACCCTAATTCTTTCAACCGCTTTTGGTCTATCATCGGGATGGACCATAGACAAAAAATCAATTTTGTTATATTCTACTTCAGAATAGCCAAACATTTCATACATTTGGGAATTACAAAATACAATATGATTATCTTGTATCACAATAATCCCAATATTGGCATTATCTATTACAGATCGGTATTTGGATTCGGATTCCAGAATACTATTTTCCAAATTAACCCGCTCGGTAATATCATCAGTTAATATGACAATGCGGTCAACAAGACCTTTATCGTCATTAATGGCATAATAGGTCAGACTTATCCAGCATTTTATATTAAATTTTTTGATAGTCATAAGAAGCCTGGGAATATGTAAAGACCCTCCCTCCTTATAAATATTTTCAACTTTGGGCAGCCATTCTCCCAGTGATTGCCTGGTATGGGCAAAATTAAGCTTCTCGGGATTCTCCTTCATAAGCTCATCTACCTGCTCATCGGAAAAATTCCATATTTTTTTCCAGGCACGGTTGACACTTAGCAGTTTTCTTTTGGAACTGCGAATAGAAATACCTATTGGAGAATTTTCTATTACGGCGCGATTTATCATCTCGCCATTTTCCAATATCGGGTCTTTATTTATTTTAGCTGAATCAGATTTTTGAAGACCAATTTGTTGACGGAGTTTTTTTAGTTCGTCAATTAATTCTGCTTTTGTTTTTTGCTCATCTTTCATTAACTACCGCCTAATTATTATATTAATAAAACAGCAAAAAATTTTGACTTCAATAATGCCAAATTTTGATACCAATAGTATTAAATTCCGTGAACAGATACCATCCTAATAACTATCGGTAATTTAGGCTGATTTTTGAGTCAATAAATAACAGCCTAATATTGAGTTATACTGGTTGGATAGGAGCCGAGTATTTTGTGAAAATGAGTTATTTCCTGCAGATGATCCAAGGCATTTTTGATACGGACTTCTTTTAAGGAGCCAATAAAATCGACATAAAAATAATATTGCCAGCCATGTTTACGGGCCGGGCGGGATTCGATTTTGGTTAAGTCTATGTCTCTCAATGCAAACACCGAGAGCGCCTTAAATAAGGCGCCAGGTATATTTTTGAGAGAAAAAACAACCGAAGTTTTTGCCTTGCCTGAGAATTTTATAGGTTTCCGGCTCAATAGTAAAAAGCGGGTGAAATTTGATTTTTCATCCTCAATTGATTTTTTGAGTTTTTTCATTTTGTAAAGTTCGGCCGCAAATGGGGAAGCAATTGCCGCCGAGTCAGTTAAGTCAGACTCGACTAGCATTTTAACCGCGCCAGCGGTGTCATAATATGATACCGGCTTAATATTTTTGTGCTTCTTGAGAAAATTGCGACACTGATCCAAAGCTGCCGGATGAGAATATACTTTTTTTATTTTTCCAAGAGTTGTGTTGGGGGAAGCAATCAGACAATGAACGACTCTGAGTTGCGCTTCTCCAATTACGCTTAAATTTCTCTCGAGAAGCAAATCATAGTTATGATGAATCGAACCGATAAGTGAATTTTCAATCGGAATAACACCAAAATCGGCAAATCTGTTTTCCACTTTGTCAAATAGTTGGTCAAAAGATTCAGATGGAATCGCTTTTATTGGTCCCTTGATTAAAAGTCCTGCGGCAGCTTCGGAAAAAGCTCCTCGTTCACCCTGAAATGCTATTTTTTTAATTGCCATACTGATTTTATCGGGGACAATAGATTTTACTTGATAAGTTATTACCTATTTCAAATTTTTATTCTCAAATTGGGTTTTGGTATAAAAGATCAGTTTTAATTATTACGCATCAATATCTTGAAAGAGAAAATAATAAATATTGACAATTGAGGCTGATAGCCTGATTTTACTGTATTGTAGCTGAGTTTGATTATTTGACCGGGGAAGCAGATGTCGATTTTGAATAACAATGTGCTGGTATTAAATCAGAATTATGAGCCGATGTCAGTCTGTTCTGCCCGACGTGCATTTCTTTTGATGTATCTTGGCAAAGCCGAAATGATTGAAACTCATAACGGCGTTAAACTCAGATCAGTTTTGAATTCGTATTCTTTGCCGTCGATAGTAAGACTTGACCGGTATATTAGAGCCCCGCGAAAAAGTGTTGTTCTGACTCGCAAAAATATTCTTATTCGTGACGGCCACACCTGTTGCTACTGCGGCTCCACCAAAGGCCCGATGACGGTCGATCATATTATTCCGAAAAATAAAAATGGG
>JAQBFG010000009.1:0-5116 GCA_032123495.1 Candidatus Zixiibacteriota bacterium
AAACAAAGTCGAACCTATAATTGAATCGATAAAATCGGTCGCGTCAAAACATCAATCTATAGAGTGTACCATAAACAAAATCAACGGATTCCCTAATCTTCGCAGTCCCCGAGTTATCTGGGCCGGTCTTGACAATAAAAATGAAAGTCTTAGTAAGCTTGAAAATATTGCATCAGATATAGATAACGAAATGTCCCTGATTGGTTTTGAGAAAGAGCATAATAAATTCAAATCACACCTGACTCTGGGACGAGTTAAAGATAATAAAGATTTATCTGAGTTGACAAAATATCTGACAAGCTATCGAATTCAACCACAAGCTGTTTTATTTGATAAAATTGTATTGTTCAAATCAACACTCACTCCCGATGGCCCAATCTACGAACGGTTGTATGAAGCCGATTTGGGCCGGTTTGTTTTTGAATAGAAATAAATTGTAGCCCACCCAACGGGTGGGAGATTTTCCCTACAACTTCACCGCAAAACCCAACCCATCACGAATTGGGATAATCGAAGACAAAATATCTTTTGAGGCAAACAGCTTTTTGTTGAATTCCAATACGCCCTGCGTCGTTTCGTCAGGATTATTATCAAAAATCTGACCGCTCCATAAAACATTATCGGTGATAAACAGACCGCCCTTACGAAGCCGTGGAATTGCTAGATCAAAACATTCGGGATATTGTTCCTTGTCAACGTCGTTTAAGATAATATCAAACGGCCCGTCATATTTTTTAATAATATCCTGAGCCTTTCCGACATAAAAATCAACCATCGAATCATACCCGCCCCGTTTAAGATATCCCATCGCCAGATCTTTATTTTCCTGGGATCCTTCGGTACAGATGATCTTGCCATCCTTATGCATCCCGCCAGCAAACCAATAGGCTGAGTATCCATAACCGGAACCCATCTCAAATATATTTTTGGCATTAATCGCCAGCGCCAGCTGCCGCAACAAAACACCACACATCGGCCCGATTATCGGGAAATTGTTTTCTTTGGCATAATTATCCATCTCGACAAGAACTTTATCCTCGGCAGTCATACCGTTTTTAATATATTCATTGATTTTTGGATCAGTGATATTCATTAGACTCCCCTCAAATTATTAAAACGTTATACTTCACAATTATTATCAAATTGCGTATCTTTTTCAAATTATAACGTATATAAATAATTAAAAGGTAAATAAATGAAAAAAATACTTTTTGTTTGCTCAGGAAATTCCTGCCGATCGCAGATGGCCGAGGGCTGGGGACGAGAATTAGCCGACGGCCGTTTTGAGGTCAACTCCGCCGGTGTCTCACCAATCGGGGTCCTTCCGCCGACAATTGCGACCATGAAAGAAGCTGGAGTCGATATCTCAGAGCAGACCTCCAAATATCTCGATCCAAAACTTATCAAATGGGCCGATTATATTATCACCATGTGCAATAACGCCCGCGACAACTGCCCGGTTTTCCCCGCCGATGTTAATCATATTCACTGGGATACTGAGAACCCCGATAGGTTGTATCGGTCCGAAGAAAATCGGCGAAAGGAATTTGCCCGAGTCCGTGATTGGATAAAAGGTAAAGTCGTAAATTTTTACAACGAGATTGATTAAGAGGAAAAATAAATAGATGATTCATACTGTGATATTTGATGTTGGCGGAACGCTAGTCAAAGCCCGCTCAAGTCTGATAACATTTTCCGAATGGCTTGCTCCCGACAATGAAAAGCTGAGAAAAGAGCTGCTCGCATTTATGATAAAAGAGTTCATGATAATTTATCGCGAAGAAAACCCGGCCAGATTTATTGGTATCAAAGAGATCATCGCCATTGCTCTCAAAAATGCGGCAGACAAATTTGATGTCGATGATATAAGCGATCAAGCTGATAAACTATATGGCGAGGCATATCTTAATAATGCCAATCTATTCGATGATACTATCCCGACTCTGCAAAAATTAAAAAATATGAATATAAAATTGATTGTTGCCAGCGATGCCGACCCCGATGTCCTTGACAAAGAACTCTCTACCTTTGAGATTTTTAGCTATTTTGATGAAATTGTTATTTCGGGCATTGTTGGAGCATACAAACCGTCAGACAAGATGACTGATGCAATATTGCAAAAATGCGACAAGCCTTACTCTGAAATTCTTTTTGTCGGCGATACCGAAGTTGACATTCTTACCGCACAAAAAATCGGGGCCAAATCAATTCTGATAAAACGGAATGGCGAATTTCCAATTGAGGCCGATTATTACATAGACAACCTTGATAAAATATTTGAAATTATTGAAACCAATTAATAAAGGATCAGAATGAAACAAACAAAACTGACTACACTTATTATTATCACCTGTTTCGTTATGTTATTTTGTACTGCCGGGGCAGGTGACAAACAGCCGTTTCCGGTTAACGAGATAAAACTGGATAACGGATTAATGGTCATGGTAGTCGAACGAACCAATGCCCCGGTTTTTACAGGATATATCTGTGCCGGAGCCGGATCAGCCTATGAAAAAATCGGTAATATCGGAACCGCGCATCTTTTGGAACATATGATGTTCAAAGGTTCCGAAACAGTCGGGACCTCAAATATCGAGGCTGAAAAAGAACTCTGGATAAAAGAAGATTCGGTTTGGGCCAGAATCGATAAAGCTAATCGTCTGACCCGTTACATCAAAATGAATCAACCGGAGAAACTTGAGGAACATCTGAAATATATCGAAGATCTCAATTCAATTCTCGATTCACTGGTTAAAGCTTCATCACAATACACCATTCCAAACGAGTTCGACCAGATCTACACTCGTCATGGTGCGGCGGATTTTAATGCCTGGACCGGTTATGATATCACCAACTACCATGTTTCACTTCCATCTAATCGACTGGAATTATGGTTCAAGATGGAATCTGACCGACTCAAAAAACCTGCCCTTAGGGAATTTTTTACCGAACGTGATGTGGTCAGCGAAGAACGGCGGCAGTCGGTCGAAAATAACAGTGAGTCGAAATTATTTGAACAACTTATCGCGACATCTTTTCTGGCGCATCCTTATCAAATCTATTGGGAGTGGCAGTCGGAGATCAATAATCTGACTCGTGATGATCTTCAGACGTTTTTTGATACGTATTATACGCCATCTAATTTAACAATTGCGGTTGTCGGCGATGTCAAAACAGATGAAGTTAAAAAACTGGCCGAGAAATATTTCGGCGATATGCCCCCGGTTGATAACTTCGAACCGATCTACACCGAAGAACCAAAGCAGGTTGGGGAACGAAGAGTTAATGTCTCTTTCGATGCCAGCCCGGCTGTCTATATTGCATATCACAAAACGGCATTTGACTCACCCGATGAACCGGCTTTCAAGGTTATCGGACGGCTTATCGGTGATGGTCGGACCTCGCGGTTATATAAATCATTGGTCCTGGACAAACAGCTTAGCTTGAACGTTGATGTTGCTTTCTTCCCCGGCGGTGTAATGGGTGACCGTCATGCCGGAGTTTTAAATATCTACTCCGAACCGAAAGAGGGGGTCACTACTGCTGAGGTAGAGGCGGCTATTTATGAAGAGTTTGAAAAACTGGCTACCGAACTTGTTGATAAAACCGAGTTAACCAAGATCAAAAACAATATTGATGCCGATTATATCTGGGCCACATACAACAATTTTGGTCTCGCATATCGTTTGGCAATCACACAAAATATGACCCGCGACTGGCGTAATCTGTTCAAACTCAGAGAACAACTTCTCGCTGTCACTGCCGAAGATATCAAACGAGTTGCCGGTAAGTACTTATCAGAGAATAATCGAACGGTGGCAACACTGGTTCCGATCAAGAAAGGAGAGAACCAATGAGAACAATCAAGTTTATTTTTGCCTTTATCGTTCTTCTCTCCGGTTTGAGCTTCGCACAACATCCGCGCGATATGAAGTTTGCACCATTGGATTTTAATCCGCCGGAACCGGTCCGATTTGAAACCGATAACGGAATAGTTGTCTATTTCCTCGAAAACCACCAGCTGCCAGTGCTGACATTTTCGGCTTATTTCCATGGTGGCACCGTGCAGGACACAAAAGATATAGCCGGACTGACCGATATTACTGCAACCTTGCTTCGCAGTGGCGGAGCCGGTTTGCGGACACCAGACAAAATCGACGCAGATTTAGATTTTGTCGGTATCTCTTTGGGTAGCAGTGCCGGTGATGAATATTTCTCTGTTGATATGCGACTGCTCAAAAAAGATTCCAAGACCGGATTTGAGATTCTCTCTGATATGCTAATGAAACCGGCCTTTGACTCGGCCAAATTGGAAATGGAACTATCCAATCAGCTTGATGAGATCAAAAGGCAAAATGATGACCCCCGTGATATCGGACGCCGGGTTTATTATCAGACGGTTTATGGCGATCATCCATACGGCCTCTACCCCACGTTGGAATCAATAAATAGTATTTCGCGCGATGATGTTATTGCATGGCATAAGAAGTTTTATAACCCAAATAACTGTATTATGGCTATCTCCGGCGATATGACTGTGGATGAGCTAAAATCCACAATAAACAAATATTTCGCCAATTGGAAAAAATCTAACATAAAAATCGAGAACCCGGCACCTGCTCAACAAACTTATAAGCCTGGTTTGTACTATGCCGAGAAAAATATCAATCAGGCCAATTTTCGTTTCGGATTTTTATGCATGACCGACAAAAACCCGGATCGTTTTGCCTTTGAGGTCATGAATTTTGCACTTGGCGGAGGCGGGTTTTCCTCACGATTGATGCAGCAGGTTCGCACCGCCGCCGGTCTGGCATATTCGGTCGGCAGTTACTTTTTTGCTCGTCCTCTGGGTGGGACACTGTTTGGATACTGCCTGACCAAGGCTGACCAATTATCGCAGGCATATAATATGATGATGGCGATAATAACCGAGGTCAAAGAAAACGGAATTACCAAAAATGAGATGGAACTGGCCAAAGAATCGATTATTAACGGCTATGTTTTTAATTATGATACCCCTTCAGGTCTGGTTAATGCCATAGCGATGCTGGAACTGGGCGGATTTCCATCAGATCAACTGCAAAAAGATCTGGAGCAATATCAGGCAGTGACATTA
>JAQBFG010000010.1:0-49559 GCA_032123495.1 Candidatus Zixiibacteriota bacterium
ACTAAAGCTGTCAAGAAGAACGGTAACCTTGTTTGCACTTTTTACGGCAAGCCTTAATTCATCAATTTGTTTACCCGGGCCGCTAAAAATTATATCTTTTGCCCCGCAATCGAGAGCGGTCTGTAACTCAAGACCGCTTGAGACATCAATCCCAAAACCCTCCTTGACCATTGTGGATGCTATAATCGGATGACTATTGCTTTTAAGAGCATAGTAGATTCTGAGGTCAGAAAGCACATTTGAAAAGGCGTGCTTGAATTGCCGGGCCCTATTTTTGAGAGCTTCGGAGTCAATTACATATAAAGGCGAATCCTCATTGCGGAGAACCGAAAGGAAGAGTTCGCGACGTTCCAGAAATGATTGAACAAACTGCTTAAGTTCCTGATCATTAAGCCGGGGGACCGGCCTGCTGAGCATCTCCGCAGTTTTCTCTAAAAGGCCAGTCAATTTTCTGGTCACGATATTGCTCCACATCGATAATAATTTTTGCTTCCAAATCTTTGCACTGCATCCCAATGGAAACATTCGACTGGGGTTCAAAGATGACCTGCCCCAGTAACCAGGAATCATAATCCTCAGGTGGAATGGTTATTTCATGCCCTGGCGCGTGTTTAATAAATATCTCCCTCACACGAGGATCTTCAAAAAGTTCCTTACAATTCACATTAAGGAGCGTTCCGCTATTAAGTGAAAAAAGACGCATTGCCACAAGTTCCGTCCATTGAAGCGGCGGAGGGATTTTGGTTTTTTTATTTTCAGCGAAATCAAGAGCAAGTCCGATTGTATCAAGTCCGCAACTATTCAGGATAAGAGTTGGCAAACAGTCGCCGCCGATTCTTGGCGAAAGCTCCAGAAAAACAATTTCTTCTTTGCTGACAATAAAATCGACCATACAAATAGCACGCGTAAGCCCAAGTGCCTGTGCGGCCTCGCGCAGTTTTTCAACAAGAAAATTTTGGTTCAACCATCTTGGCATCCTGGCAGGAACGACGTATGCTTTTGTAGTCCCAAATGGAAGATAATCACCGCGTATTTTTTTCGCAATGCGGATTATGTCAACCTCATTGTCATTTATTATAAAATCGGCGCTGTACTCACGTCCCTCAATAAACTCCTCTGCTAAAACAGAAGGATCAATTGTTTGTTGATTCAAATCTTCCTGATTGAGCTTGTACAGGGGAGATTCGCTGCGACCTTCCAAACCATTCCTGATCGCGCGAAATGCCGCTATTAAATCGTACTTATCATGACATAGGAAAGTTAGTTCGCTGCCGGTTCCGGTGAGTGGCTTGAGCACAACCGATAAACCAAGTTGATCTATCAATTCAGGTGTCTGCCATTCTTTCTCGATCAGTTGCATTTTGGGGCAGCGTACTCCATATTCTGTCCATTTTTTCTTCGTGTGAAACTTATCCCGACATATCTTTACCGATTTTGCCGAAGGAAAGGGCAGGTCATAGTGTTCCGCCAATTCGGCCGCAAGACTCAACCATTCGCAATCATAACACACAATTCCGGACAGAGTTTGGTTTGAATTCTCCAAATGTTTATGCAAAGCGTTTAGGACGCCCGTTTTATTTATAAGTTGGCAGACAATTTCGCTCGCTTTATCAGGTGCGTTTTCTACTGAACCAACGCGCTGGGTAAGGTCCGTCAGAAACAAAGCACGCCCTGGATACCGCTCGTAGATATATGAGATATAATCCGACGTTGTTCCCACAACCAAAACTAGAGAATCAGACATTCGGTACCCCATGAAGAACCGGCCATTTTATTGCCGGGAAGGAATAACAGTTGGAGCTAAATACTTTCTCTGATACAATTTGAGGCTTACCATCAATTGCATAGAGTGGTGCCGGTGTCAAATGAAAAAGTGTCTTCCAATTGAAATCACCGCAAAGAAAATCAACACTATCCAACTTTTGTTCGCATGAATAAGTGATGTGATACATGTTGATCAGTTTGGCAATCCCGCGATATTTTTCGTTAGTGCCACCAGCCAACATAGTTAGCATTCCGTTATAGAGGCTGCCCATGTCGACAGCCGCCGGCTCACCATCAACAAGTACCGTTACCAAGCGCAACCAACCCCGATCGTTTAATAGTCGCATCATTGAGCGAAAACCATTCAGAAAGCGATCGTCGCAGAAATACGACAGGTGACCATATCTGCTGCGATTCATCTGACAAAGAATTTCGAAATCTTCCGTCTGATTATAGCGCCAATCAACCGAATATTGGTTCCAGCCAGCGAGTTCCTTTTTGAGCTTCTTCGCGGTCTTATGCGAAAATGCATCAAAATAACGATTTATATCATACTCATAGGTTTCCGGTAAGAAAAGGTACCCGATATCATCTACCAGTTCAGTCGTTCCATTGCCGCATCCTTCATTCCGAAGATATCGGAGTTGGTAAGGTCTATCCAGACTTGCCAACATAGCGTCAAGCGTCTCACGATTATTGGCAACTATCCTGTTTTGTTCAAGCCAGGTTTTCCCCTCCCATGTTTCGCCCGGAAAATAATTGTATTGTCCCGTCTCTTCGTTCCAACTGAGAGGTAAGAAGCCAATTACCTGGTCCTTTTCTTCCGCCACGATAAAGCGAGGTCGGTTGCGATATTGATCATGAAAACAGGCTCGCACTTCCCAGAGATCAGAAACCAACTCACCCGGAATTAATTGTTCCCATAACTTCCGGCATTCGTTGATGTCGCTGATCGTTCGGATGCTATACATTGTTACTGCCTCAAATTAACATGAGTTGTGCATCTTGAGCCGCCGAAGAATTCAATAGCAAACTGCTCCACTATCGCTGGATCATACGGCTTGCAGCTGAAAACATCCAGATAGGTCGTATTACTGGCATTAGCAAAGTGAGCTGAGATTAGCGAGGTTTCTATTAGTTGAGTCATTGAAAATCCGGCCACGCGCTCATCTTCTCCAAAATTCACGACAACACACTCGCCAAAACGTTTCATTTCGATCAAATCGCAGAGTTCAGCGACAAATCGTTTAATTGTTTCAGCATTGCGAATTGTTTCGGGATCACAGTCATAGATATCAAAGCTGCATGACAACCCCCATGCTTTTTCAATATCATCGGAATTGAACTCGTTCAACTCCCTGAAGGCAGTAAGCCTGGTTACTGCACCCTTGATGGCACTGCCGGCCTCAAATGATGATTTCATAATTTTTTTCTCCACGTAGATGTTCTCCTCTTGTTCCGAGCCGTCCGAGACGGATTGCTCCATGAAGGTTCGGAACGAAATTATATGTTTTGATTCTTCTTATTATCCGTTTTAAGCCGTCAACAGGCTTTTGGGATACGTGAATCAGGTCTTCTTAGACCTGAAGCCGCCTTCCCCGTAATAGGGTCTTTTATTCCTCTAATAGAAACAAAGTTTGCGACCTATGAGCATCAATAGATACTCGGTTAGCATCAAGGCATCGCCTCTTTTATGAAGCGCGCCAAACTTGTAACAAAGGCACTTCTTAATGACATGAACCATTTGTCCACATTATCGTCCTCGGTTGCCACACTTGCGAACGAATAGTAGCCTGAAATGAATCCGGCGATTGCGCAAGCCAATCTTTGAAGCCTTTCTTTTGAGATCGGCTGAGGCACCTTTTTCACAATCAATTCCTCAATACATTTCAGATAATCCTCAAATGGTGTTTCTATTCCCTCAAGATTTTCGTCGAGCATTAAATCAGCGCTACCCTGATGAAACAACACGAAGTTTTCCCAATTGCTGCTGAAAAAATTAATATGCGCGCCGATCATGGCATCCAGCACAGAATCAATTTCGGTGTGAGGTGCGCAGGCATCACGCATAACTGCATTTAACTCCGAGAGGAGTTTTTCTATCATCAGGCAGATAAGTTCATCCTTTGCCTCAAAGTGATAGTAAAAGCTGCCTCTGCCAACGTCAGCACGATCGGTGATTTCCTCAATCGTCATCGCTGACATTCCTTTCTCAGCCAGAACCATCTTTGCAGCTCCCATCAATTTTTTGCGGGTTTTGCTAAAGTTCCGCTGTTGGCGAGTCTTTTTCTCAGAGTTCTTCAGTTTCTCACTCCCTGAAATCATATATTAACCTAACACTTCATTCATATTCGACACTATCGTCAGATTAGACGATTCTGTCAAGTGATTTTTTACAAATATTTAAGTTTTTTTTCATTTTTTTTAAAATAAATCTGGCTGGGATTATAACGGTGTTTCAGTTTCTCTGTAAGTTATTATATGGTAACGAATTGTATTATTGTAGGCAGTATTTTCGACAAAACCTTAAGGCTGATTATGAGGTCTATTTCAATGCCACCGGTCTGAAGTTTGGCATAAATTCCAGGCCTTTAAACAGAAGATCAACACCAAAGCAAGAGAATATCAAGTCTCTATTCAGTTGCATTTCTAAAATTTTTTCTGAAACATAACCAATCATATTCCTTTTTAAATCCAAGCTTATTATTTAATTGGATCATAGGTTGATTATCTGACATATTTCCGGTTCTGATCTTGGCGTAGTCATTTTGTTTCGCATAAGCAATTGTCTTCACTTTCAAACAAGTCGCAATATCGCGATGACGGTAAGAGCGAATAATACCTGTCAAGTTGGTATAAGGGTATTTATCTTCCTTATATTTAACTAATACCGAAAGTCCTACATATTTATCATTGTCAACCGCGACAAAATATGCATCAGGCAAGGTATGAGACGACTGTATATGCTCTTGTTTATAAAAATTATAATCTATCGGAGTGAAACCTTCTCCGTCTGGAATATCTTTACCAATATTATTTGCTAGCTCATAAAGTTTTCTGTTTCGCTCCGGATCGCTTTCCAGCTCCCGCATTGTTTTGATTTGAATACCGTTCGAATTTAGATCTGATTCCAGAGAACTATATTGAGTAAAATCAAATAATTCGACTTCAAGATAAGGTTCGTTATACCGCTGAAATTCTTCATATCCTCTTGATTGCAAAAACCGGATAGAGTGCGGCATGTCATCTCTTGCCTCGGTTATCACTGAGATAGGATCAAATTGTTTCAAAGATTTATCAATTTGATCATACAGTTTTGAACCGACACCTATGTTTTGATATTCCGGCATCACGATCGCCCACATCTTAAACTTCGCGGGATGATATTGATAAATATTTTGCGTATATGTTCCGGTTCCAACCACCGCCCCATTGGAAACTGCTACCCATCTGCGATGTTTGCATTTCCTATTTCGATATTTATCGATTTCGATATACTCTTCTGCTGTTATTGGTTTATCCGGAAATATGGCGTTGTTGATTTTAGCAATTGCCGGATAATCTTTTTCTGCAAAATCCCGAATCTTTATATCAAGCTGCTGTTTTTTATTTTTATTTCTTAAACTCATGCTAATCCTTTTTTTCTCAATTCTTTCATATCTTTATGATATCGCTTAACTCTTTTATCCCACTCACGGCTGACACGTCGCGATTCTTTCTGATCCTGTCTGATTTTCAGATGAGCCATCTCTTTTTGCAGTCTGAGATATCCATTGTACCTCTTTTTATCAAGAGAGCCATCTTCGAGCGCAATTTGTATGGCACAGCCCGGTTCGGTCTGATGAGTACAATCACTGAATTTGCAATTGGTTGCCAACTCATCAATATCGCCGAAGGTCTTTTCCATACCTTCGTTTTCGGACCAGGCCTGCAGTTCCCTCATCCCGGGAGTGTCAATTACAATTCCACCATTGGGTAAGACTAATAATTCGCGATATGTTGTCGTGTGCCGACCCCGGCCATCCGATTTTCGCAAGCCGCCGATTTTTATTAGCTCCTGACCAAGCAGATAATTAATAATACTCGATTTGCCAACACCGGATGATCCCAGCAGCGTCACCGTCTGGCCTTTTTGAATGTATGGCAAGAGGGTCTCGATGCCATCACCGGTTTTGGCGCTGACCGATAAAATAGGAACCCCGACCGCTATCTCTTCGACTTTTTCCATCAATTCGTCGATATTTTCTGCCAGATCGGCTTTGTTAAGCACGATTACCGGCACCGCGCCGCTATCCCAGGCGATTGTTAAATATCGTTCAATTCGACGCAGATTAAAATCACCATCCAATCCACTGACCAGAAAAACCGAATTTATATTTGCAACCAGGACCTGTTCATCAGTTTTACCCATGCCGTATGCTGGCCCGCCGCCAAGAATCGCTTTTCTGGAAAAGCAGCTCTGGCGGGGAAGAACCTTATGAATTGTAGCGTTTTGTTGATTCTCCTGACGACTTATCACTACCCAGTCACCTACAACCGGGAAATCGGCTCGCGATAAGACCTCATGCCGAAATCGTCCGGAAACCTCAGCGGTCAGTTCGCCGTTTTCGGATATAATGTGATACAGATTTTTATGCTCACATGATATTCTGGCCTGGACAGCATTCTGCAATTTTAATTTATCATTTTCTGCTTTATATTTTTCAAAATATTGGCTGAAATTATCGTTCCAGCCTAAATCTAATAAATTCATCTCTATATCCTTACATAATTAAAAGTCAATTTATAAAATTATTCAGATAATATAAATTTGTATCAAACCTGCGGATCTATTTTAGATTTAATGTAATTATAGCCGCCCGAAACCGGCAGACTCTTATTTTATGAAATGAAAAACTCTAACGAAAAGAGTTGGTCAAAAACTGAGCCTGAGGCACGATACTTTAATTGAATTTTCCACAATAGCCATCAATCATACCTCCTAAAATTATATATTACGTACTAACTACGCCTCTATTATAACTTTGTTTCAAAATTTGTCAAGTTTAATTATCGGCAAACCTGTGCGCGGTCTTCAAACAGTTTTTAATCGACTTCAGCAATGACTAAATTAGTTTAACACATAGAAAATAAACCTATTATATTTATTTATTGGCAAATAAATAAATATTTTACAATTTTCCTCTTAAAACGTCTGTATAATTAAGCAAGGCAAATAGGAAAATTAAACGAGGCGAGGGGAATATGAAAAATCTCAAAATCTTGACATTAATTTGTCTGTTAAGTGTCGTTGTCTATTTCGTACTTTCATGCGATAATTCTACCGGCCCGGATAATCAGTATGACTTCCCGGATCCAATTGATTCTGTCGCGACTGGTATTACACTTTATGTCTATTCTGATATTTACGATGTTTTTATTTGCGGCACCAAACCTGCATTATCAAATGATCTGTCTCCATCGGTCAGAATTATTCTCGATACGATTGAGATAGAGACCGAGGGTGATATTACTATCAATATCGAGGAAGCCGATCCATATACCGACCCGCCGAAATACTTTATCTATGCTGAAGCAGATGGTTTTTATACTGAACTATATTTCTGCACCAAAGGCGGAACCATTACCGTTGACCTTGATGCTGTTCCCGAATTGGCAAATTCAATCACCGGTGTCCTCTTTAATGTCCCGGCGCATGGTAGAGATGAATATTATGCCGGCGACACAATAGTTTTAACCGGGCCGGATCGTTCATTAATGACAATCACTGATGAACAGGGGCGTTATGGCGTCGGCAATCTTCCGCTGGGAACCTATATTTTGACCGATGGTTTTTCATTATCACCTCTTTTTTATATTCAGCAGGTAAATAATGCAACTACCGATTATATGACTGCAATATTTTATGAGCCGACCTTGGATCGCGCGCCATATATCTATCTTTATCCCGAAACCCAGACCGATATCAGTGTCGAACTTGGCTTAGTACCAGGCGGGCAGATTGTCGAATCGGAACCGCCTTATAATAACGGCTGGAATGTAAATGTAACTCCCGACGGCACAATCGATGAATCTTATAACTATCTATATTATGAATCAAAACAACCCGTTCCACTTGATTATCGCTACGGCTGGGTATTGGATGGTGCTGATCTTGAAAACGAATTAAGAAACCTTCTTTCAAGTCTCGGTTTTATTGAAAAAGAAATAGACGATTTTATTGAATTCTGGATTCCGAAACTTGGCGAAAACGACTATTATGCCGTTTATCCGCAGGATGTTAAATCGTTCGTAACATTAAATATCAGCCCGCACCCAGATAATATCCTGAGAACATTATTGCTTATTAGACCGTTGGCGTATGAGATAAATATTCCAACCCCACCCGAACCTGAGACTTTTATCCGCGATGGTTTTACTGTTGCCGAGTGGGGGGTTATTTGGTTGGATTAATTGTAATTTAAGAAAATTATATTTTGGGAGAGTTTAAAAATGAAAACGAGACAATATTTACTTTTGGTATCACTGCTGATTGTATCATTAGCAATTGTTATATCATGCAGCAATTCAACCGGCCCTGAGAAAGAAGACCACTCATTTCCGGCCGCGATTGACAGTGTCGCCACCGATATCACACTTTACGTCTGCATCGTTCCTGGAATTATTACTTCTGAGAAGAAATCAAACTCTGCCGATATTCAAGCTCCGGTTGTGGCGATTGCTGTCGATACGCTGGAGATGACTATCGAAGGTTCAATTTTAATCGATATTGAAGATTTTGCTTCATATTATATTTATGCCGAAGCAAGCGGCTTTTATACCGAACTATATTATTGTGTAAATGGCGAGACGATTGATATTGATCTTGATGCTGTCCCAAATGTGCTAAATTCTATTACTGGAGTAATATTTGAAAATATCGGTTTTCCACCTGACCGCTACTTTGCAAACAGGGATATTGCTCTAACCGCTCCCGGCGGAGGGAGTTCAATATTAGGTACTACAGATTCATTGGGTCGCTATGGATTCAGTAATCTAAGTACATGTGAGTATATTTTGCATTCTGCCGATTTCGGAATACCTAAATCTTTTACTATTTTAAATACTATAATTACTGATTATAACGATTTACTTAGTGAGAGTGAAATGGCTATATTGGCACCTAATGTATACCTCTATCCAGAAACCACAAGCGACATAAGTGTCGATATCAGCTTCCCCAATGGCGGACGGGTAGTTGAATCGGAACCGCCATACAATGATGGCTGGAATGTTAATGTCACTCCTGAGGGGATTATTGATGGAAAATATGAATATCTGTTCTATGATACCAAGCAACCGGCCCAGCTTAATTTTCAATCCGGATGGCTGTTAGATGGAAATGATTTGGAAAATGAATTTCGATTTTTGTTAATGAATCTCGGCTATGTCGGAAGAGAAATTGACGATTTTGTTGATTACTGGTTACCAAAAATTGGAACCACACCGTATCTCGCCGTTTATCCGCAGGATGTGGAGTCAATGATTACATTAACGATAGATCCGACGCCGAATGAACTTTTGAGAAATATATTCTTATTCAGACCGCTGACCTCGCCTGTACAATTGGAAGAGTTGCCGTTACCCGATGCTATCCAACGCAACGGTTTTACCGCGGTCGAGTGGGGCGGAATTCTAATAACTGAATAGAAAGTTGAAAAGGGAAAAAAGGTAAAAGGGGACAACGTCCCCTATTTGGCAATTGCTATTCCGGGAACAAACTTTTTTGTTACCCGTTCATGATATTCGGATAGCCGGAGATAACTTTCGTCTCCGGTGTCTGCAAAAAGGCGTCGATAATAACCGACACAGAAACCATGCAACATATAGTCATCGGGATATTCAACCAGCAATTGATTTATAAGAGATTCGCTTTTTTCTATTTCACCGGTAGCCGAAAGCGCCAGTGCCAAATGGATTCTTCCAAATAGATTTTCCGGATACTGCGAAGTAAATTGTTGAAAGTATACCAACGCCGAATCGTAAATATCTTGCCTGAAATATCTCTGGGCAGTTTCAAAAAAGGTCTCTGCGATTTTTGCCGTGCGAATCCGATAGAGAGACAAAACCTGATCACGAATAACGGTTTGCACCACCATCAGCGATGAGTTTAAAAAAGGAAAATCTTTGATCGCTCTTTGCCAGTTATGCCGGTCGGAAACAATATGGGTGATGGGAAATCGTTCAAATAAGTCTTTTTCAATATTGGCCAAACCAAAAACATATATAACAGATTTTAAATTATTATCGATAGTTAACGCCAGTGCATAAGGACCGGTTAAGATAGCCTCGCTATCAACCATTTGAGCAAATTCGATATTGTATCGCTGTAATATCTGCCCGGGTTCTGCCAATCCCTTATAAAAATATTTTCCCTGATTAAAACAGATTACCAAAAAGACCAATCCAAAAATAAAGACCGGCCATTTTCCGGTTGTGAGACTGCGCTTTTTTAGAAAAACAAAAAACAGTACCGCTACCACAATAAAAGCTGCCAGAGCAGTTTCCGGCATAACCTCCGCTCCAATTTTAAATTTTTTTCCAAACGGTGCAAAAAAAACAAAAATTTGAGTGAAAAGATACCACAGTGATAAAAACATCAGAGGCAGAGAAATATACTTGTTATGAAGAGAGAATGTTATTTTTTTAGATATAACATAGTTGACCGCGAATCCGCAAATCGCCGCTCCGGGAAGGAATAAAAATAAAACATACCGTATCGGTCGATAATAAAACGGCATCAATCCGGCTATTCCTGCCAATAACCAGCCGACACAAAATATAATTGGAACTGATTCCTTATTAAATTTCCCCGTAAATGGAATCGCAAAGGCTGTTATAATCAGACCAAGAATAATTGATAAAACAATAAATGGTGCAAACTCAACTATACCCGATTCCCCACCATAAATTATCAGCATTTTGAAAAAATTCGTCATCGATGATAAACCGGGCGGCGAACCATACATCCCGGTTGTCTGCTCAGCATAATAATTATTCAGAATTGCGATATTTTTACCATAAAATATAAAAATGTACAAAAACGCCGAGACAATCAATCCCCCGCAAATAGTCATAACCGGTATTAAAAATTTGGAGCGGAATCGATAAACCAAAACAAGAATAACCGGCGCAATAAGAATTAATCCAAAAAGCTTCCCGGCCAAGGCAGCGAGAGCTATCAAACCGCCGGTTAGAATCTGTCCCCAAATTTTGTCATAAAATTTCAGGAACAGGAACATGGTTAATCCAGAAAGAAAAATCAGGCCGTTTTCAAGATACGGCAAACGACCATAAAAAAAGAGCATCGCATTTGTCAAAATAAACAAGGCTGTAAATATTGTCTCCTTTTTGCTGCGAAAACGGTATAGGCTCAAAATAAACAACAGCAATCCGGTCAGATGTAAAATAGTGGCGGCCACATTGGCGGCGACACGGTTTACACCAAAAACCGAAAAAATCAAAAAGGAAACCCCGGAAATAAGAGAGTTTTTGAATACATCCCAGCGGTTGTAATCATACAGATTCCAATTGTCATACAAAATCTCATTTCTGGCCGCATGAGTCAGATGATATGGGTCGGTCAACAGTGACTGACCATGTCCGACATAAAAAAGAGGCGGATCATTTTCGAGACAACAAAAATGCAGTAGGACTAAGACAAATATGAAAATTAGGCCAACATATATAATAATTGTTTTGTTCATATCTGTTGAAAACTAAAAAAATATAAATAATATTTCAACAACATTATACAGTTATGCGTCATGTTGTGGAGAAAAGCTTTGGCGCAACAACAGATGGAAAATTCCGTATATTTTACTATCTGGAAACTGAGGAAAATTTTGAATTGATACTATTGTTTTATTCAATTCTAACTGGTAAGGCGATTTCATGAAAAATTATAAATTTGTGGTGATCACCCTGATGTCAATTTCCATAATTGCGTTGGAAATTGTCTGGACAAGAATATTTTCTGCCGAATTCTTTTACACCTTTGCCTTTTTGACCCTTTCACTGGCAATTCTAGGACTGGGATTGGGCGGATTAGCACTTCGCTTATTCAAATCTTTAAACAATGAGAAATATCTGGGGCCGATTCTTTCTCTGACCGGATTGGCTGCGTTGGCCGGACCGCCATTGGTTCTCAGACTCGGATTAAAATTCTCATCGTTGGTCAGCGAACCGATAATGATATTTAAATTAACTCTGGCGATACTGTTATTAGGTTTGACATTTTTCCTTGCCGGTATTGCGCTGGCAATGTTATTCAGATCTTTTCATAAAGAGATGCCTCGACTGTATATGGCCGATCTAATCGGCGCCGGAGGAGGAGTATTATTTTCAATAATTCTGATGAATCAACTTGGGACTCCGGCGGCCACTTTTATTTGCGCCGTCCCGATTCTTCTCGCCGCCCTGATCTCCAGTTCTCGCTACATGAAGGTTTTGCCCGGTTTTATTATTATTGGCGCTATACTTTTCAGTGTTTATTCTGTTCCTCTTTTGGATGTCCCAAAACCGGATCGGGCGCCGGTTATTTATAAACACTGGGATGCTATGGCCAAAATAAAGATTTATGACTATGGTGATGAAAGTAGGGGTATCAATGTTGATAATGTGGCCAATTCGGGGCTGATTCGATTTGATGGAAACTGGGATCGTCCCGATTCAATGAGATTTAATTTTGGAATCGAAGTAAATGATTTAATTGATCAGTTTGATTCATGCACTTTTCTCTCGCTTGGATCCGGCGGTGGCGGTGACGTTCTTCAGGCGTTGCAGGCTGGAGCTACTGAGATTTATGCCGTCGAGGTTAATCCGTTTATAAATCATATGATGCTTTATGGTGATTCATCAGGTTACATCCCTCAAATCGTTTCAGTATCGGACTCGGAAAAAGTTGAGACCGGTGCTGCCGATTCGATTAAACCGATTATTACCACTAATGATTTTACCGGGAATATCTATTCTGACCCGCGCGTCAATGTTGTTAGCGAGGATGCCCGCGCCTTTATGCGTCGATATAATAACAAATTTGATGTTATTTATTCGCTAAGTTCAAACACCTGGGCGGCACTCGCCTCCGGTTCGTTTGCATTGGCCGAAAACTATCTGTTTACAACTGAAGCTTTTCAGGATTACTGGTTGGCGCTATCTGACAGCGGTTATATGATGATGGAGCATCAGTTTTATATGCCGCGCTTGGTGAGTGAAGTTATTGATGCTTTAAATGAACTTGGCGTCGAAGATATCGGTTCGCATTTTGCGGTGTATGATTTACCACAGGCTCGGAGAAATGCCTTATTACTTTCAAAACGACCTTTAACCGATTCTCTTAGATATTATGCTCTGGATGATCTCACTCCGGAACTCTACCCATATTTACATCTTCTGTACCCGGCACCGGATTCGTTGCAGGATAATCTAATAAATCGAATTGTTCAAAACGGATGGCAAAATGAAGCCGATTCCGAAAGGATAAATTTATCGCCTTGTACCGATGATAAGCCGTTTGTCGCGCAGATGGGTCTTTGGAAAAATTTCAGCTTTGATAATTTGGAACGAGTGCTGCCATATGAATTTATGGGCTTCCCGCTGTCAAAAGTGATTTTTATAATAATATTAATAATTGTGGTTGTAATAATATTGCCACTAAATTTGATTCCCTATTTCACCAAAGGGGAGAAGCTGAAATTTGCCCCGTGGCTTTATTTCTTCCTGATAGGTATGGCCTATATGGCGGTAGAGGTTATTCTAATTCAAAAATATACTCTTTTTGTCGGTCCCTCGGTTTATAGTATCGCTGTTATTTTAGTAACATTACTTGTGGCATCAGGAATTGGAAGTCGTTTTTCAAAAAAAATCAGTAATCCGCTTGTCTTTTTAGGTATTGTTGTCTGGATATTACTTGATATATTCGTTTTTAGGTTCATCACTAATTCTCTTTCAGGGTTAACAATGTATCCCCGGATTATTGTAACTATAATATTGTTTTTCCCGCTTGGTTTCTTTATGGGAATGCCGTTCCCGAAAGGAACTCTAAGGGTCGGTCAACTAATTGATTGGGGTTTTGCCGTTAATGGTGCCGCCTCGGTTTTGGGTTCCACTCTGATTCTTCTGGTAGCTTTTGCCTTTGGTTTTAATATCGCTTTGATGGCCGCGGCCGGGTTATATCTGCTCGCTTTTGCGCTTCTTTCGGCAAAAACTTCCTGGTGATGATAACATAATAAAAAGGGACAGGATTAAATCCTGTCTCTTATGAATTTCCACAAAGATGACTTATCTATTAAATGTCTAATAACTGTCTGATATACTTTGGTGCCGGAGTTCCAAATGACAACAATTTATCATGGAAAGTTTGCATATCAAAACTGTCACCTGCTTTGGCCTGATAATCTTTCCGAATATCGTTGATTTCTATATTACCCATATAATATGTCGATAACTGAGTCGAGGACAAACAGGCGCGGCGCCATTTTCCGGCCGCTTCGCCATCCTCCTGAAAACCTTTATTTATCATCAGGTCCATCGCTTCATCTTCGGTCATTCCGGCCGTATGTATCTTCTGGTCGAGAATAACATTGATCACCATCCGTAGCCTCATCTTTAGCATCTGCATTTTAAGCTCCGCTCCTCCAAAGCGATGTTCGACCATTAGCTGCTCGGTGTAGGTGGCCCAGCCCTCGGTAAATGTTCCGCTGCCAAAGATAGATCTGATAAGCGTTGGTGCCTTGAACCGATTCGAATGCGTCGCATGAAGATAATGTCCCGGCATTGCCTCGTGGATTGTCAAATCAACCAGCATAAAATTGTTGTACTCACGAAAATATGACTCAACACGATTATTATCCCAATTCTCCGGAGGCGGCGCAATCGCATAAAAGGTCTCACCCTTTTCTTCAAGCGGACCGGGTGAACTGCAATATGCGATTGCAACTCCCCGCTGAAATTCCGGCATGACCACGATGTCGATAGCATCACCAAAGAGTGTGACAAGTTTTTTCTCTTTGACAAAATCTTCGCATTCACGCAGTTTTTGCTTGGCCAGTTCAATAATATTGTCTTCGGTCGGGCGTTCATCGGCAAGTTTGTCCAAAACCATTTTGATGATCTGTTTTTCATTGGTAAAGGTTGCGTCAAACATATTTGCAGAATAATACTTTTTAAACAATGGAACAGCCGTTTCAAACATCTCATTGGTAACCGCTTCCAGCTCTTTCTCAGCGTGTTTAAGAAGCTCCTCTTTGGAAATATCCGAATCGAGTGCATAACGAAGTTTTTTCCGGAACAGCTCATCACCAAGTCTGAAATCTCCATTTGAACGGGGGAGAAGATCGTTTTGCAGCCATTTCTTATATTCTTCGAGTGAAGTTACCGCCAGTTGTTGAATAGGTTTGATCTCTTCGATTAGCTTTGGGACCTGCTCAAGATAGCTGTTCAACTCATCGCGGATGAGAGAAATTGTTCCGTCAATTTGTTGAATTGCCGTTTCAGTATATATTTTTGGCGGATTCTTTAAATTGGCGCGGGCGTCATCCAATACCTTTGGGATTGCTTCAAGTCGTCCCTTAACATTTTTTAGACGTTCCGCCAGCGGTGCAAAATCATGTGCTATCAGTTGATATATCGCCCCGCCCGGATTGTATCTTCTCGGATTCCACTCATACGATTTCAAAGTATCTGCTCTGAAGATTGAATATTTGAGCCCGTTAGACATTATTTGATAATCAATTTTATTTGATTGACTCAATTTTGAAGGATTGATTTTATTCAACGAATCAAGATAATCGCGCGTGAATTGCAAATCTTCCAAAATACCATCCAAGCTGTAATCGTTGAGCCGATGGTCAAAACGATGATCGCCAAGCCAGGTGGCCCATTCGGGACTTTGCTGAATTAGTCTCTCAATATATTGATTAGCTAGTTTTTCAAATCGTTCATCCATATTTCCACTCCCCGAACAGGAAAAAGCAGTTAGAATTAATCCGACTGAGATTATTAACAAAACTAATTTCATAGCTCCTCCGGCATAGATTTTTAATCTTAGATAATTGCAGAAAGATAATACCGGATAACCGCTCCAATGTCCAATAATTTTCATTCTGGAAATATTGAACCAATCATTCCATGATATAATTGACTCCAACGGCAAAATAGTTATATTAATTTAGGCATAATTAGGAGCAATATTGTCCCTAATATTATGGAAGTTGAAACATTATTACTGAATTGATTTAAAATGAATATGGAATCAAAAGAGCCGGATAAATCAAAATTTGTTTCCTCAGCATGCTGCCCGCCGGGTGAGTTATTAATAAATATTCAACCAGAAACAATTATCCAAAAACAAAACTGGATAATTGGGAAAATAAAATCAAAGATCGGAGAAATTCCGGTTGTTGATACCAATTTGTCATTATCTGACCGGATGGGCGGCTGGAAAGTCCGCTGGAGTTTCGGTCGCAACAATTATCGGGTTGACCCCGGTCTTTATGCCGTTGGCAATCCCACCGATTTGTCACCGGTATTTGTGTCAGCCAATTATAAATTAAGCTTCGACCATCTTCGTTCTCAACTGGCCGGAATAGATGGCTGGATAATGGTTCTCGACACCAAAGGAATAAATGTTTGGTGTGCCGCCGGCAAAGGTACTTTTGGTACCGATGAAATTGTGGAGCGTATCGATTACACCAAATTGGCCGAGGTTGTTTCACACCGTCGTTTAATTGTCCCCCAATTAGGTGCTCCCGGTATTTCGGCCCATGAAGTTAAAGATCGCTCCGGTTTTAGGGTAGTTTATGGTCCGGTTCGTGCCGCCGATATATCTGATTATATTCAGGCCGGGAATAAAGCAACTGCGCAGATGCGAACTGTTCGGTTTACAACCTGGGATCGTACCATTTTGGTACCAAATGACATGATAGCATCATTCAAATATGCTCTCATTGCGGCGGCAGTTTTGTTTGTATTATCAGGATTCGGTCCCGGTATATTTTCTGTCGAACGGATGATAAGCAATGGTACAGTCCTGGCTTTACTTATTATCATGGCCTATATTCTAGGCACCGTAATACCCCCGATTCTTCTGCCACTGTTACCTGGGAAATCATTCTCAACTAAAGGAATTTGGGTCGGTTTGCTGACTTTTCTTATAATAGCATGGTATTCAACTACTAATTCAAATATTATTCCAAATAAGCTGTCTCTTTGCGCATGGTTGTTAATTTTCCCGGCAATCAGCAGTTTTGTCACCATGAATTTTACCGGCAGTTCCACCTACACTTCTCTTTCGGGGGTCTTAAAAGAGATGAAAGTTGCCGTTCCGATTCAGGCCGGAGCCGCAGCAATTGGATTAATACTCTTGATAATCGGGATGTTTATATGATAAGTATGCGCTATCTACCCGACGTTGTCACGCTGGAATATGATGAGACCAAGTGCAATGGATGCCAGATGTGCCTAATGGTTTGTCCCCATGCCGTTTTTGCCATTGAAAATAAAAGAGCGAAAATTGTCGATCGCGACGCCTGTATGGAATGCGGCGCCTGCGCCAAAAACTGTCCGGAAGAGGCACTATCAGTCAGAGCAGGAGTCGGCTGCGCCTACGCAATAATAATGGGGGCACTCAAGAATACTGAACCTAATTGCGGTTGTGGGGACGATACTAATTGTTGCTAAGCTTCGATAGAATTAATTTTGAAGAAATACTGAGTTTAAGCCACCGGTGATTTGATCTTTGATTTGCGATCTAATTCTTCTCTGATCGCCTTGCTTAAGACACCAAATGTAAACGGTTTTTTAACATACGACCCGGCTCCAAGAGATAACATTTCATCCACTCTCTCAGTGGCCGAAAAACCGCTGACAACAACTGCTTTTTGACCTGGACATATTTTTAGTATCTCACGATAGGTATCCAGACCATCAAAATCTTTTTCCATTATCATGTCGATCAGAATCAGATCAACTTTGTTTTTGGATAAATAGTCAATTGCTTTATGTCCATTCTCCGAAGTTGCAACTTTGTATCCGAGCTTGGTCAAAAACTCGGTGGCAATATCCCGCTGTTCGGGAGCATCATCAATTATAAGAATCGTTTCCAGGCCACCAATCTCGTCTTCGGCATTGGTTACGGCTTCCGTAGGTGTTTCGATAGCCTTAAAATAAAGAACAAACTCAGTGCCTTTATCTTTGTTAGAGAATATGTCGTAAAACCCATGATGATCTTTGACAATACCGTAGACAACTGACAAGCCAAGTCCGCTGCCGCTGGAACCCATTTTTTTCTTGGAGTAATACGGCTCAAATATTTTATCCAGATCTTCCGGATTAATCCCGGTGCCGGTATCGCGAACCCGGAGAATAATATATTCGCCCGGTTCAATTTTTTCATACCCGCCATAAAGTTTTTCTATCGATCTTCGTGATACAGAAATAGTCAAATTTCCTGAACCTGGCATCGCATCGGCGGCATTAACGATCAAGTTCATTACTACTTTGGATAAATGCGGCGGCGACCCATTAATAAAAAGATGTTTGTCTTTGAAATCACAATTTAGCTGGATCTCGGGTCGTTCCTCCGATAGCATCTGGTAACTGGGGGAATCCAGGTATGATTCGACAACCTCGACCAAATTAGTCGGTTCCATTTCATAACGGCCACGCCTTGCCAGTGTCAAAAGATCCTGAATAACATCGGCGGCATCTTTGGCCGATCGGCCAATTCGTTTCACTTGTTTGCGTATTGGGCTGTCTTCGGGAAGTTTCATCAATATCAATTCCGGATAACCGACCAACGGACCGAGCATGTTATTCAAATCATGTGCGACACCTCCAGCCAAAATACCGAGTGATTCCATTCTTTGCGCCCGCTCCAACTCTTCCTGAAGGGATATCTTCTGATTGATCATCTGTTTTTTCTCAATTGCCATTGCAAGATAATTTGACATAGATGTTAGGAGTTCAAGGTCATCCATTGAATAAGCATTTACATCATGATAGTTCTGCACGACAGCAACACCAATGACACCCTGAGCGGTTTTTAAAGGCACTCCGAGCCAAATTGGTGATGGTGTGCCAATCACACAAACTTTGTGTTTTTGTTCTAATTCAGCATAAGACTTTTCATCGATAAGCATTGATTCACCGGTTTTTCTGACGTAATCGGTCAAGCTATTATGAAGTTCCGATGGACTAAAAATAATATCGTCACATTCATCTACGCTGTATGGGAAAGTATATAGTCCTGTTTCATGATTATATAGGGCAACATAAAAATTTGAGGCATCTATAAAGGTTTCCAATGTTTGATGAATAATTTTCAGTAGCTCTTCCACACTCTTTGAGGCATTGGATGCTTCTGATATTTTGAATAATGCGGAACGAACTTTTTCAGAACGCTTGCGTTGTGAATTTGAGTAAACTTGCGATAATTGTCCGGAAATCTCATCTATAAAAGCAATTTCGTCCCCTTTCCATTCGCGCGGTTCTCCGACATGTTCGGCACAAACAACACCGAGAAGTTTTCCGAAGACGAGAAATGATGTGTCAAGCATCGAAGTAATGCCCAGTGGAACAAGATATTTTTCGGTGAATTCGCATGTGCGGGAGTCGGTCTGGGCGTTATTGCATGCTACTAATCGGTCGTTTTTTATTGCGGCGAAGTAATTTGGGAAATCTTCCATTTTAATAATGGCTCCTTGAGAGTGTTTCGTTTTCGAAACTTCAAAAAGATCCATACATTGCATTTGCGTGTTTTCGCCATTAAACATCCAAATACTTACGCGATCTACATTGAGCGCAGCGGCGACAATTTCTACAATAGCTTTGGCTGCATTATCAAAATCTCCGCTGGCAACACTTTCTTCCGATAATAATCGGCTAATTGCGATTCTTTGGTTTTGTCCCCGATCCAACCGTTGCCGTTTTTGTTTTTCTACTTTTTTACGCTCACTTAGCTCTTTTTGCAATTCATATGTTCTGATTTCAACCTGCGCTTCAAGATTTTGGTGCGACGCCTTCAGCTCATCAAAAGCACATTCGAGCCCTACGCTCATTTTGTTAAAGGCCTCGCCGAGCGGAATAAAATCTTTATTTAAAGGTGAGATATCAATGGCTAAAGCCATATCCCCATCTTGTATTTGTTTGGCCGCATTTTCAAATAACTTAATTGGTTTTACAATTCTTGAGGCAATTATATTGCCGGCCATAAATACAACCAATAATACCAAAATGGAAAATCCCAATAAATAACCTATACTGGAATTTACCCGGGCAGACGCTTCTTTTTCAGACAGTGCCAGCCAGATATCGCCGATAAATTCGCCCTTAAATTTAATCGGTTTTGATACAATCACCATATCATTGATGTGCTCTATTATAAGAGTATCAATAGCGGGACAATATACGTCTATATCATCCAGATAATCAACTTTGCTTTGAAAATAAATCTCTTCATCATCCTTACGGCAGACGCAAATCCCTACTATATCTTTGTCTTCGAAGGCGCCAATAACAATATCGCTTATATAAGAAGTATCTTCAAATTCAATCCTTGGTCCGATATTAATGGCCAGAATTGAAATAATACTTATCGCCCGCTTCTCTATATCGTCATGAAGCTGATTTTTTATTTGAATAACAGTAAGAACAATCAAGAACCCCAGTGACAAGGTAACCAACGCCAATGTCAGTATAAGAATTTGAGTTTTAGTGGAAAGCGATTTCATTATTTGCCTAATTATTTGTTATCAACATCGCTCGTCTTTGGTAAGAAGCGCGCCAAAGGCGCTGCCTGAAAATAAAAACGAAGCTTAATCACATTTTTAAAAATCGTGTTTTTCCCAATAAGTTCTATCCTTTATTTTTAACAGCAGATAGAATTATATATTTTTTACTTTCATCTATATATATTTCGGCAGATTTGAGGAAAATATTACCTTGCTCACCAATACAAAAATTATGATAAGTAATTATAATACAATAAGTTGAAGGAGGATAAAAAAGTTGAGAGTTTTTCTCTGATCTAAAATGATATTTCAGCCGAAGATGTTACAATAATTTGAGCAAATTTCTATTGATATATTTCTCCGGCAGGTATTTTGATTCCTAATTGCCAATATCCTTAATTAACGATTCAAACTCAGAATTCCCCCTAAGTCCCTTTAAATCATCATCTTTACTCGCTTGAATTTTTAGCTTGGAATTAATATTGACAGATTTTTCCAAGGCTTCCAAAGCGCCGATTTCGTCATTGGCCGCCAACCGAATTACTGCCAGATCATATAAAACTTCGGCATAATCAGGCGCCATTTTGGCAGTTCTTTCCATATGCGGCAAAGCTTCTGCATATTTTTTCTCGGTAAATAATGTCCAGGCCTCATTCCAGGCATAATTCATTTGAGCGATTTTTAATATGCGGCCAAGTTCCTTAAACGGTTCGGCATGATCGTCAACCCGAACATCGATCGCCCTGTCTGTAAATCCACCATATCCGGTTCCTTCCCGCACGACCAGCAAGGCGGCCGATTGTTTGCCTCGGGAATCGCCGCCATTAGCTTCACCGGCCAGAAGCGCCGCGTAAAGTTTGTCGGCCAGTGTTCCATCAGTCTCCAGATATGCCTTTTCCATTGCTTCAACAACCGCTTCTCCAGCCAGAATATTTCCCTGAATAGCATAGTTTTCGCCACTGCGTCCGCCCGCCCAGGCCGAGCAGCCGGTTCCGGTATAGGTTACAGATTTTCCTTCAGCCGAAACAATCCCAAATTGCCGCCGCTCCGGGTCATTGTCATTGCGTAATAGAACAGTTTTTATCTCTTCAGGTGTCAGTCCTTTTTCCAACAGTTCCAATCCGCGCCAGCCAAAACTGGTATTGGCATACGCCTGAGTTGCCACCGCTCCGACGCCGGCTTTGGCCCATGGGACAACATTGCCGACTGTGAAAAATCTTGATGCCACCGCTATCCCCAACTCTCCATTAACCGAATCTCTGGCGACAATCGAAAAAGTGGCAATATTTGGCTGATTATCCGCCGCGACCGAATAACTCCCGATCAAAACCATTAGTACTATACCGAACATAATATTTCTTTTCATCGTTTCACTCTCCATATTTTCTGATGCTGTTTCCTAATAATTTAGAAAATTATATCAATCGTCAACAAGAAACTATTTGAGATTTAAAAATTGATTATAATAAAAGGCGGACACTCTCTGTAAGCTTGTAAGGAAGAGCGCCCGCCCGAATGGAGGGTGTTAGAGATTTTTATATTTATCTAAAAATAAAAGGCTGCTCCAAGTTTGATCCGCGAGGCATCAAGATGCAAACCGTCGTTGACCGTTTCGATATCATCATAGGTATGATAGTAACCGTCATCAAGCTCAAAGAAATACCATTCGTTTTGCAGAATAATACCCCATTCAGCAAGAAGACTAAAATTTTTACTGAGGAACCACTCCGATCCGAGTGCCGCTTCGACACCAAATCCCAATTTTGTGGTATTGTCACTATATACATCATCGTAGTAATTATTGTAGCCATCATTGTAGTAAACCCGCATTATTCCGAAATCGGTCTCATTAACACTTAATCTCGGGCCGGCACCCCAGAAAAATTGAAGTCTGTTATCAGGAGTCGGATAATAAAGATATTGAAATGATAAATTGACTCCGGTAAAATCGAACCTGCTGTTGTCATCAAGATCGATCATTATATGGCCGGATTCAAACAAACCGTGTCGACTGTAATCGACTTCATGTCCATAAAATCCGAGATTGATTCTCGCCGCAGTATGTTTTGAGGTTTGCCGCTTTAATGATAATCGAATACCTTGATAATCATTATCATCGGAATTTTCTTCAGCTTTTCCATCAAAGGCGATCTGAAGCCCCCACGGATAACTTTGAACATTATTTTGCTTTTTCTTACTTCGGAATTGTATCGCCTGCGATTGCTGACAGAAAAACAAAAGTATCATTATCGGCAGTAAGTATCCGATAGTTTTGTTTTTGAATAAGTTTCCCACTTTATCCCTTCCTTTCAAATCATCGGTTTTGTTTCCTGCTTTATTATGATAACAAACGATGTGCCAAACCCCGAAACCTGTTGTTATTTATTAGCTTAGGAAGCAGACGGTTTGTTATGTCTTTATTCTTGCATTAAAATTGTTCGTTTAGAACAGCCAATGCCCAAAAACGAGTGTTCCGATAATATTTTAGATTATAATCATTTTTGTGAAGATGAAACATAAGGTCTCGCTTTTCGTATAGAAATTTAAACCGAAATTATGGGAGGATAGGATGTCTACGATGTCGAAGGTTTCATTTTTTATTCTTATTGGGATTTTGGTTCTTGGACTAAGTTCATTTGCAAATCCCAAGCAAGAGATAACCAGAGAATTTGATAAAAAAGAGTTGGTTTCATTAAAAACCATTTCCGGCGACTGCATCATTAAAATCGGAACTACCGATAAAATCATTGTCAATGTTACCAATGAATATTCGCCAAGAGATTCGTTTGAACCAAGCTTTCGTGAACGTGGCAAAGAGCTTCGGATGAAAGAAAAAATGTATGGATCAAATCGCGGCAGCTCGACCTGGACTATTACGGTTCCGCAGGGGACCGAAATTGATTTTTCATCGGCGTCGGGTGGAATGCTGATCGAGGATTACAATGGTGAATTGCGCGGCAGTACAGCCTCAGGCGACTATGAACTGAAAAATTGTAAGGGCCTGTTTTATCTCAATACCGCCTCCGGCTATTATGAGATCGAAAACTGTCAGGGAGAATTTGATATCAAATCGGCATCGGGGAATATTGACGCCAAGGGTATAATAATTACTGATGAGTCCGATTTTGCAACCGCCTCAGGTAATGTCAGGGTCACTCTGGGGGCAACACCGGAACATGATCTAAATGTTGGGTCAGCATCAGGCAGGGCAGCTCTCGATTATGGCGGAAATAAAATGGTCGGCCTTTTTGAATTGACGTCAAGATATGACCATGGTCGCATCGACGCATCTTTTGAATTTGATACCGAAGAAAAATTCCGCAAGAACGGCCAGCGATATATTATGAAAAGCGTTACCAAAGAAAAAGATCAGCCGTTGATAACAATTGGAACCGCTTCGGGCCGTGCTTTGATTAGAGAGTAGATATATATATTTGGAATAATTATTATGGCACAGAGTGTATGTCCCGTCTGGATTGGATATCTACTTGCCAGTCCCATCCGACGTCTGTTTGAAAATCCTGATAAAATATTGGGTAGTTTTTTAAAACCAAATATGACCGTGCTTGATATCGGCTGTGCGATGGGTTATTTTACTATCGCGGCCGCCAAACTGGTTGGGCCGGGCGGCAAGGTTTTTGCCGTTGACCTGCAACCAAAAATGATAAACTCGCTTAGGCGGCGTGCTATTAAAGCCAAACTGGCAAATCGAATCGAACCGATACTGTGCAACCAAACAAATTTGAATATAAACGACCTTATCGGGCAAATCGATTTTGCGCTTGCTTTTTATGTCATTCATGAGGTTCCAGATGCTCCAAAGCTGTTTGAGCAAATTTATCGGACAGTAAAATCGGGCGGCAGATTTTTTATGGCGGAGCCTCGTGGCCATGTCTCAACCGATGATTTTAAACTCACTGTTGATTTGGCTCAGAAAGCAGGTTTTGAATTTATTGAGAAACCCGATATCAAACGTGCCCGGACCGCTTTGTTTACAAAAAAATAATCTGCTTTTTAAGAATACTTTTTTGTTACTCGTTTCTTTTTCGTATATAAATATGTGATTTACAAATTTCACTTAATTTGTAATTTGTATGGCAATAGTATTTGTTATTTAAGTCAAATTTTAAAAAGGAGATAATATGAACGGTTTCTGTCATGTTGAGATCCCCAGCAAAGATTATGACCAAGCGACCGAATTTTATAAGGCGGTTTTTGGCTGGGAGACGCAGATTATTCCGGCCATGGATTACGCCATGTACAAAGCGCCCTCAGGTGTTAATGGCGGATTTAATAAACATCTGGAGATTAATGCCAAAGCAGGAGTATTGTTATACATCGAAGTCGAAAGTATTGAATCGTCACTAAAATCTATTGAAAATAATGGTGGTAAAACTACAACGGGTAAAACCGAGATCGGTCCTGAGATGGGATTTTTTGCGCTGTTTTCAGATTCCGAAGGTAATAATCTCGGATTGTGGGCCAAAGCCTGATAATTTATTCATATACTGCCGGCTCCGATGTCGGCAGTATTTTTTTGTTAACTTTCTAATTCTGCATCTCACCATTCTATCATTGACATTTTATCGTTACCTGCATTAATTATTAAAAATATATTTTTAACTGATTTTTAGGCAAATTGCCGCTTTTATTTTTAGGAGGTTACGAATATGAGCAATGATACAAACCCGACAAAACCGGTGAATAAAAATGTTCTTTGGATAATTATTACTGTTCTGCTTTTGGTTGGTAATGTTATTCTTCTTGTCAGCCTGATGAACACCAAAAGCGATCTGGAAAGATATAGCGAACCGGCCGATGAAATATCCAATCTTGAAATTAATCTTTCCGATTGTTATGTCCGTCTTGATGATGCTATCGCGCGGGAGAAAGATAAAGAACTGCAAATAACCAGATTAGACAAGCAGATAACGAAACTCAGAGAAGAGGCAAAAGATAAAGCGGGGTTATCAAGACAGGCGGTCAGGGAATTTCAAAACAGTGGCCTGAGAAATCCTGAGAAAGAAATCATTGATGATCTGTTGAAACATCCCAATTTAATCCCTGCAAAATCCGGAGTGATCGAAGGGATGAAATTTTTTGAGCAAAATAAGATAATAATTCTCAGCCGTGAATTAGTTTATGCACCTTTCACCGATGGTACCAAAAGCGGGAAGATGCTTCTGGAGTACAGTATCACCAGCGATGGCCGGATTTCATGGACCCCGATCAAAGCCTACGAAGGGGGAAATTAATAAGCTGGCTTTGTGCGCGGCAGATGTCCACATCTGCCCGAGCATAAATATGTTGTCCCCCACTGCTTACCACGGGTGGCCCACAGCTTGCTGTGGGAATATTCCTGACAATTAATTCTCTTTTATCTTTCGACGATTAAACATATATTGCTCTATATTCGTTATGATATAAAACGAGGGGTGGGGAATGAAATTAATTGAAATCTTCATTATTTATTGTCTGATGTTTAATACGGCGACTGGTATTGATGAAGTTGACCTTTCTGATAACAAACCGGATTCGGTTATTTTTAATCAAACAATTAAAACACCGGAAGAAGCATTGGAATTGGCACTCGAATTGACCGGATTTGAAAATTATATGAAAGAAAATATACTAAAATCTTCAGCTGAAGATTATGTCAAAAAGGTTGTTATTGAAAAGGATAGTACACCCTTTTTAAACGACCAAATAGAAGGACGGGAGTTATGGCAGATAGAAATAAATGACGTAGATTTAAGACATGAATATTCCATATCTCGGGGCATTAATTATTGGAGGAGAAAGAGTTTTAGAATTTTGTTGGATCCTAATTCGGGACAAATTATAAAAATAAATTCCGTCCCAATGGTTACTGACTCTATCTGCACTTTAACTCTTTCTGCTGATGAAGAGACTACATACTTAAAGGAAAAAGGGAAAAAATACCACGGTTTTCCACCAAGAGCCCCCAATATCTCATTTCGAGATGCCTTGATTGCCGCTGTTCCATGTAGGCTATCAATTGCAAACGAAATATCTGCTCAATATATATTATACTCTAAATTTGGAAGTGAACCAAAACCAGTATGGAAAATTACCTCACTTGGAGTTCCGCCTCTTCATTTTTCATCAAGAGGGCATGTCAGCTCTGACGAAGAGGTTTCACTAGAGTGCTATACTTGTATTGTAGATGCAATGACTGGTAAATGGGAATCTGTTTCATTGGTTCCCTGCGACCCACCAGAAATGTCGAAAAAGCTAAAGTAAATCAGGAGCCGTGCGCTCCTGACAATCAATTACTTCTCTTCTGATTTCTTTTTCTTATCTTCAAACAACGGATTTTTGAATTCGTCCGGGATTTCAATTCTAGGTTTGGCGATACCAAAAAACCGTTGATACCACTTCCAATTTTTCTTTTCGGCTTTTATAAATTTCCTCAAGGCCTTTTCGCGGTCATACATATCGGCATCATACTTCTCGATCTTCTGAAGCAGATGTTCCATATTTTCACGTCGTTCCAATGCTCTTTGGAAAACCTCGTAATCCCTGAAATTAAAAATAGTCTGGACAATCGGTTCGAAAAACACCATTGCCTGTGCACTGATATAGTTTAAAGGTTTGACCGATTCAATAAAAAGTATTGCCGGGACAGCCATCCGCCACTGCACTACCTTTTTGGCAACTTTCTCCATAACAGCATCTTCTTCAGCCGGTATCGGCTCGCGACCGTCACTGCTGGGGCCAACTTCACCTTTAAAAAATCCCATTATTGCTCTTCTCTTTAATTTTCTCTATCACGTTTGATCTTGTCTTTGACAATCGCCATAACTTCATCTTTGTTGTACCAGAATTTGATATATATCCCTCGAAAATTCTCCAGTCGCGATGGTCGCGCAAACGGTGATAATAAAACGCCGTTTTTATCCGAGTAGTACGAGCGGTACTGCGCCCAATTTTTCTCAAGTTTTTGCATTTTGGTGATAATAATAATTTTATTATCAGTAAACTGATAATGTGATGGAAAATAAAATCCGGCCAGCGAACCGGTCAGAATCAAAAATCCAAGAATCGTAAACCAGACCGAAAAAGTGGCATAGTACACCACTGCCACCAAAACTGCAATAAGGATCGAAACCGCAACAGTGACTTTTTTATTTCTTTTGGCCGGATGACAGATCCAATCTAAAATAATATTTTCATCAATTGGTTTATCGGCCGGCGTTTTTGCCGGTGAAACCTGCTTCTCCGGCAGCTCCAGCGAAATCTGTTTGTCTTCTTGCTCTTCAGACATATAAAAACTTACTTCTTTTCTTTATCAATATTTTCAGGAGTCCGGTACCGTTCATTTTTGACCAATTCCATCATCTCCAGAAGATCTTTGCCCTCGATGATTTTCTTTTCAATTAAAAGCCTGACTAATGCTTCCTGCGAAAGGTTGTTGGAGAGAGCCAACTCCTCATAAGAAATATCGCGGACCTTGCCGTCAATCATCATTTTCAGCGCAACTTTATTATCATCACTCATCGTTTTTGTTCTCCTATTTCTATCAGACGATTTAAACTTCCGGTGCTGTACCCTTCCAGATCAAGAGCCACAAATTTAAAACCGACCTTTTTTAGTTCTGTTACAATTTTATTCCTGATCTTTTCTTCCAAAGCCCGCCCGATATCTTCCGGTTTCAATTCCAAACGAGCGACCTCATTATGATACCGCACCCGAAAACCGACAAACCCGAGCTGACTAATAGACGCTTCCGCCAGATCGATTTGTTTGAGTCTCTCAGTCGTAATTTTTGTTCCATATGGGAATCTCGATGACAGACATGCCGCCGCCGGTTTTTCGGAAAATGACAGATTATATTTCCGAGCCAACTCCCGCAGTTCATCTTTACTAAGTCCCGCCTCTAAAAGGGGAGAGGCAATATCCAATTCTTTGGCCGCCTCACGTCCCGGTCGAAAGTCACCAACATCCGATCCGTTCGAACCGTCAAAGATAACATCTACTTTATGATCGTCAGCTATTGTTTTTAATTTTGAAAACAGTTCGCTCTTGCAAAAATAGCAGCGATTAGTTGGATTGTTTTGATAATCGGGATTACTCATCTCATCGGTGATAAGAAAAATATGCCGTTTTGGATCGAGACCGATCTCATTTGCAAACTTTTTGGAATCTTCCGCTTCACCAGATGCAAAAGATGCCGATTCCGAAGTTGCTGCGTAAACATTTTCAGCTCCGATTGCTTTAATCGAAGCCCATAAAACCATGGTCGAATCCAAACCGCCTGAGAAAGCGACCAGAACAGATTTGTACTGTCTGATATAATCAAGAAGTTTTGCTTCTTTATTTTCTATCGATTCCGTCACAATCAGAAATTGACCTTTATTGGAAGACCGCTTTCGATTTTAAAAACAGGTAATTCAATATTTTCATGTTTTTGTCCAAAAGTTATCTTACCGGAAGCGCCGACAAAATCTTTTACAGATGCAAGATGTTGTTTAATATCGGCACGGGAAAACTGCCCGCTCGATAGCGCCATACTGATAAGTGACATCGCATCATATCCAACCGTTTCAAGATGCCCCGGCTGTCGCCCATATTTAACATCAAAATCAGCCATAAACTGCTGCGCCTTTTCGCTGGCCCCGCTTTCGATGCGCCCTGAACTGAAGTAGCAGGTTTTTGTAACATGATCGCCAAGTTTGTAAACCTGATCAGCACCCCAGCCATCACCACCGAGATAGGTTGTATTCAGGCTGTAAAAATCGATCTGTGGCAGGATCATGCGAAGTTGGTTGGCCTCGGCCGGAATATAAATGCAGTCGAGCCAAACCGGAACCTCTTCAGCTTCGATCGTATCGCCGTCATTATTTAGAAAAATGATTGAGTCAAGCAACTGGCCAATTATTTGAGATTTGATATCTTTAACATAAGGTCCAAAATCGGTTTCATTGGTTCGAAAATACTCGGTACAGATAATTGTCCCGCCAAGTTCTCTGAAACGCGTCTCAAAAGCACGAGCCATCCTGAGATTTTCCGGTGTCGTTGGCGTAAATATCGCCGCCGTATCGGCGCCAAGTTGACTTACTGCAAAATCAGCCATTTTTCGACCCTGCCAGGCGAGATTCGGTAATAGTTGAAAACAGCTCGATGATAATTCGGTCAGACCGGATTGATTTGCCGCCGGAATAATCAATGGCAGGTCACCACAGGCCAAAACCGCTGAGGAGACTGCCGCTTCATTGCTCGTCAACGGACCGATTGCTGCGGCCACATCACTTGCCGACAAACGTCGCAGGATTCTGGCCGCCTCGATCTCATCACCGCGGGTATCATAAACAACCGGCGTAATTTTTCGTCCGGTGTTAATACGGTATTTATCAAGCTGCAGATGGATACCGTCAAGCATCGCCTCACCAAATTTTTGCATCTCTCCCGAAAGTGGAACCAGAATACCGATCTCAACCTGTTGCTTTAGCAACATCTCAGCCTGAGCGATCAGCCGCTCTGCCTCAATCGATGAACA
The DNA here is from genome assembly GCA_032123495.1 of Candidatus Zixiibacteriota bacterium. GTDB lineage: Bacteria > Zixibacteria > MSB-5A5 > GN15 > PGXB01 > JAAERC01. Next base: position 30,055 of record JAQBFG010000010.1, read on the forward strand.
TCCTGCAAGAAGTGAACGGATCGACTGAAAACTGTTACCTTTTATCAACGACTGGCACAGCGGAACCAACAGCTCGCACCGTTTTTTTGCTGGAATCGTTGAGACCTCTAAATTTTCGATTACCGCCGATGGCACTTTTTCAGCCAATCCCTGCAATGACTCAATAATTAATTTATCGAGTTTGTCATCCCGCGAAGTTTTATATGCGTTGCTATACGCTATTGCCGCCTGGTCAGCTTTCGCCAAAAAACAGTTGATATTTCCTGAGAAAAAATAGGCATAAGGGACAAAGCTCGATTGCGGATAGCGGTTGATAACATGATTAAAATCTTTCAGACTTTCTTCAAGGTACCCGGCATAATATCCGGACTTGGCGGAAAAATACTGATAGGACGGACCCATCTGGATATTACCGCCGAAATCTGAAAGCTGTGAGAAAATCTGTTGGGCCTCGGAATACTGTTTCTGATTCAATAAACGATGCGCTCGATTATAAAGGGCATCATCGTCGGCAGAAGCAGATATCGGCCAAAATAAGATTGTTAGCAGCAAAAACAGGGTTATAGATTCAAGACAATCCTTTGTTCTAAATCTACCGTTTTTATTCATATTTATTTACCGTTGGCTACAATGAATATTTTCCAAAATCTTCGGGATTTATCCGTTTTAATCTGTCTTTGAGTGATTCGGGATTATTGCTGAAAGGAGGCCTCTGATTTTCTTTTGAATCCGGCATCTCTAATAATCCCTCTCCCAAATGGAACAGTGATTCCTCAACAAAAATAGGTGCTTTTGTTTTCAAAGCTATCGCAATTGAATCAGATGGTCGTGAATCAATCGAGAGACTGGTTCCGTCTGTCTTCAGCAAAACGCGGGCGTAAAAAGTCTGCTCACGCAAGGCAGTGATTTCAACTCTTTCCACTTCCGCCGATAAAGCGGTGATAATCATTCGAATCAGATCATGTGTCATCGGACGTTTGGATGGAATTGCCGAAAGTTCCATTGCGATTGCCCAGGCCTCGGTATGACCGATCCAGATAGGCAGGACTTTATCGAGTTTCAGGGGCGATAGTATAACTACCGGTGAATTAGTCGTAACATCCAGAGCCAGACCATCGACCCTTGTCTCCAACATCGCCACAAACTATTCCTTCCTGATAACCCATAACTTCAAGTTGGCGAAAACATCTTTTTCTACCTTTACCTGCACCGTAAAGACACCAAGTGATTTAATGGCTTCATCAAGGACAACATTTCTTTTATCAATTTTGAAACCTTCGGCGGCAACAAGGTCAACAATATTCTGCGATGTTACTGAGCCGAAAATTTTATCCTCTTCACCAACCAGTACCTCACAAGTCAAAGATAATTTCTCAAGTTTTTCTTTGAGTCTTACTGCTTCGACCCTAAGTTTCTTTTCTCTGAGTTCATTCTGAGATTTGATCTCATCGATAGCTTTAAGATTGCCCTTGGTGGCAACCACCGCCATATTACGCGGAATCAGAAAATTACGGCCATAGCCTGATTTGACCTCAACCGCCTCGCCAGCTTTACCCAGCGATGATATATCCTGCCGTAAAATTACTTTCATATTTAAATCCTTTCATTCATTTTCAAAACTAACCGATCATTCTGGCCTTGACATTTCGAAAATCAAAGTAGCTGTCAAACAGCCCAACCACTGCGGCCAATATCAGACCGGGTAGTTGCAGAAAAATAAATCCAATATAAAACAGGACTCTCAAAAAAAGTGAGAGTTTGATTTTTTTCAAATAGTACTCAAACAAAGCAAATCCAAAAGCAGCATAGAAGAATCCGATAAACAGAATAATATTATCAGCTACAACCGTCAGTAGTTCGCCGCCGATAAGCCTTATCATCACCGCCAATCCAATTATATACAGATAATAATCGGGCATTTTCCAATAATAGAAATTAACGAACCCGGGAAAAAATTCTCCGATCGCTTTTAAAAATATTACCATCAATACCCAGCCTACAAAAAGCTGAGAGACCACCGATAAAACCATAAAAGCTGGCATCAATCGCTTGATAACCATTACCGTTCGCCTCATTAACTCTATCATTTCGCCTGCCTGATTGGATGTCCCGGCAAGTCCGCTTTCTATCCAGCTTTGAGTTTTATCAAGAGCCTGAAAAATGGCGGTTTTCTCCTGCCAAAAAAGGATAAGTACAACTGCAGTGATCGATAAAATGGATAACACAAAAACCCGTTGAATTGACATCCCCGAAGCAATCAAATAACCAAGTAAAGCGCCAGGTATAATTGCCTTGGCCCACATACTGATTATCAGAATATCGGTTCCGTACATAAGAATTGTCAGAAAGAGTGATCCAAATGTCGCAACGGCCAGAAACAGATAATTTCTCCGGAAGGCGAATAGTATGACAAAAAACAATGCTATTGTTTCCATCAAATATCCGATCACCGGTATTCCCATTACAACCGGAAATGCCAGAATGGTCAGAATTCCCGACGGGTTAGTTACCTGCTCTATGTTATCCCAAAAGGCCACTTTATTTTTTGCTTATCCTTACTCTCTATCTGTAATATTCGCTCGTGAACGGCATAATTGCAAGATGACGAGCGCGTTTAATTGCTGTGGTCAAACGGCGTTGATGAAAAGCGCAGTTGCCAGAGACACGACGAGCCACAATTTTCCCACGTTCATTGACAAATCTTCTGAGGACGCGGTCATTATAAAAACCAATAACCCTTACTTTTTCCTCGCAAAACCGACAGACTTTCCGTCTTCTCGTTTTGAAAGCAGCTTTGAATTCACCTGGTTTTTTAAATCGTTTTTTAAACATATTTTATTTCCTTCGAATCGTGTTTATAAATATAAACGCAGTTGGTGATCCTTATTCCTCTGTTTTCTCAGGTTCATCTGTAACAACCGGTTCTGAAGTAGCAACTTCAGTAGCAACTTCTGCTTTGGGCTCTTCAGCTTTTATTTCGGCGGCAGCAAGTTCAACTGTTTCCTTTGCCGGAGCTTGTCTTTCACCATCTTCATTTCGCTTTGCATGAGGAGCTCTATCTGAGTCGGAATCGGCATCATCAAATATCTTTTCGTGGGGATCACCCTCAAAAATGATAGTCAGGTAGCGGATATAAGGTTCTTCCAGTTTGTAGAATCTTTCCAACTCCGTTAAAAGCTTGCTGTTGCCTTCAAAAACCAGCCGGGTGTAAAATCCCTGGGTGAATTTTTTGATAGGATAGGCCATCCGGCGAATACCCCAGCGGTCTTCCTTGATAATTTTGCCATCATTGTTGCCGATTAAATCGGTAATGGCTTTGATCTGTTGGTCAAAAGCGGCATCATCTGCCTGGGGACTTAGAATAAACGTAGACTCGTAAGTACGCATTCAATATCCTCCCTATGGACGTTAAAGGTTCAAACGGCCCCGGATTATTGCGTTATATCCGGAGCAGGGTTCATGTTATATTCACTCATCGCCTTCTCAAGGCGATTCTTTACTAAATATACTACTGCTTCCCCCGATTTCACAAGCATTTTCTTTACATTTTCCTGCTCTTTATCATCGAATTGGCCCAAAACAAACTCGATTTGATCGGTTTTTTCCGGAAGCGGCCCAACACCCATCCTGAGTCGTGGAAATTTATCGGTTTCAAGATGATAAATAATCGACCCCAAACCGTTATGACCACCATCTGAGCCGCCGGTTCGAATTCTGATTGTTCCGAGAGGGAGATTAATATCATCACATATAACTATTATATTTTCAGGAGATAAATCAAATTTTTCCAGAATCTGTTTTACTGCCAAACCGGAATTATTCATATATGTCGTCGGCCAGATAAGCCTGATATCAGTGTCATCAAATCTGTATTCCGCAATATAATAATTCCCCGAACCAGCTGTTGGTTTGATATTTAACTTTGGCGCTAATAGATTTAGAACATCGAATCCAAGATTATGTCTTGTTTTAGAGTATTTCTCCCCAATATTCCCCAACCCGATAAATGTCGAAATTGTATTATCTGAAACCATAGTCCTATATAAATTTTAAATGTGGGACATATGGGTAACCCACAGCTTGTTATAAATCCTGAGAGAAACGAAGGGCTGTGGGATCATTGATATTAAGAGTATCATATTTCAAATCTATCCATTTTAATTGGAATATCTAACGCTCCTTTATAATAATTATAACTTGACCATTTCCAATCGGCCGGTTCCTTAACCAAACCCCTATTGACAGGATTTTTGTGACAATAATCAATTTTTTCTCTTACAATATCAGTACTTCTGCAATTATGATCATAGCATCGCTTTTGCCAAAATACGCGCTTTTCTTCAGTATCGATATTACAATATTCTGAAAAATATTCTCTAGCCATCTTTGATTTAATTTCGCGAATCATTAAACCTAATTTTGAATTCGGTGGAGGATATAATACCAAATGAATATATTCCGGCATTATTACATAACCATATAGTTTTAACTCATATTTTTGGCGGACAAGTTTAAGATGTTTGATAAACAGTAGACGTGTTTTGTCAGAATCTAATCCAAGCATGTTTCTGTAACAGTTAAACGTAACAAATCGTGCGGTCCCAAGATTATCATAATGTCTGAGCTTTGGCATATAATTAATATACTAAATTAATTTTCCCACAGCAAGCTGTGGGCTACCCAGCTTTCCGTTTATGGTTATTTTTGGGGCGTCTGCCGCCCACAACATGTCGAAATCATCATTATACTTTCTCAGATTTGAGAAGTCTTAAAGAATTTGAAATAACAAATAACGATGAAAAAGCCATTGCCGCCGCTGCCACTACCGGCGAAAGCGACCAGCCGAAAACAGGATAAAACAGTCCCGATGCAATTGGAATTGCAATCACATTGTATGCAAAGGCCCAGAATAGATTCTGCTTAATAATTCGGTATGTCATCCGGGATATATTGAATGTCTCCAATAATGAGTCAAGATCATTGCGGACCAGTATAATATCAGCCGACTCAATCGCCACGTCGGTCCCGCTTCCCAGTGCAACTCCAATATCGGCGGCAGCCAGCGCGGGAGCATCATTGATTCCATCGCCGACCATCATCACCTTGTGTCCGGCCCGCCGGTAGGTTTCCACAATAATTGCTTTTTGATCCGGCTTTACTCCAGACTCAAAACGTCCGACCGTAAGTGTCCTGGCCACTCCTCGAGCAGTTTGATAATTGTCGCCGGTCAGAATTACAACCTTTCGTCCGCTCTGGCTGATTTCATTTAAAACCTGCGGTGCCTCATCTCTGATTTTGTCTGCCAATGCCAGATAACCAATAGCTTGATTGTCAACCGCCGCATAAACAATCGTATGTCCGTTTTCCATTTCCTCGCCAGCTTTAGCTGCCAGCATTTTAATATCTATCTTTTCTTTGTCCATCGTGGCTCTATTGCCGACCACTATTAAGTTTTCTCCGACCTGAGCCTGAAGCCCAAATCCGGGAAATTCGATTAATTTGCTTTCGGGTAAAAGTTTTATTTCTAATGTTCTGGCCTTGGCAACTATTGCGCGGGCCAGTGGATGAGTCGAGCCGGACTCGGCCGAGGCGACCAATTGAAACATTCTCGCCTCATTTTTTTTCTCTTCTGCATCCTTCCCAATTGTCTTCACTGCAACAACCTCAAAATTGCCCTCAGTTAGAGTCCCGGTTTTATCGAAAATGACATGATCAATATTAACCACTGCCTCAAGAATATCGCCGCCCCGGATATAAACTCCCCTTCTGGCCGCCCATCCGGTGCCGGTAAGAATCGCTGTCGGAGTCGCCAATCCAAGCGCACACGGGCAGGCTATAATAAGAACCGCCACCGGTGCCGTCAAAAGCATCGGACTGAGGGGATCAAGCAAAAACCAAATGCCAAATGTTAAAAATGCAGCAAGCATCACAATCGGGACAAAAACGCCGGCGATTTTATCAGCAAGTTTTTGGACAGGGGCCTTGCGATTTTGCGCCTCTGAAACAAGTCGAATCACGCCGCCCAAAAAACTATTATCACCGGTCTTCTTGACACAAAATTTAAACGAACTGTTTCCGTTGACCGAGCCGCCGATAACTTCATCATCAATCTTTTTTTCAACCGGAACCGATTCACCCGTTACCATCGATTCGTCAATCGATGGTTCGCCTTCGACTATGTGTCCGTCGGCCGGTATTTTTTCACCTGGTTTGACAAACAGGATCATATCCGGTTTGACCGCCGCGGTATCTATCTCAATTTCCTGACCATTTATGACCGCGGTCGCTTTGTTTGGTCGAAGTCTGAGCAGGGCACCAATGGCATCACGAGCTTTTGCTTTGGCGCGACTTTCAAGAAAACGGCCGAGCAGGATCAAAGTTATTATCATTGCTGAAGTTTCATAATAGAAAAAGCCGGTTATACTACTCTTCCATATCAGAGACTCAATCACTATCCAGGAGCTATACAGAAAGGCCGACAGCGAACCAAGAGCAATCAAAGAATTCATATTGGCCCGCTTATGTTTCAATTGCCGAAAAGCATCGGTAAAAATATCTCGTCCCGGGAATAGAAATACAGGCAGCGTCAGAAAAAACAAAATCAGACCGGTCACAGGTTTATCAAACGGCAAGGTCAATGACAGCATATCTTTCATGCTGATAGCGGCAACCGGGATTGTTAGCGCCAGAGATAACAAAAATCTTTTTTTGGCTTCTTGATGTTCGGTATCGCTGTTTATATCGGAAGAATTGTTTATTTCGGCTTTATAGCCGAGATTAACAACTTCATTAAGAATATGTTTTTCATCTGATTGGTTTTCAAGATATTCAACAGCCGCTGTAGCAGTCGCAAAATTTATCTGAACCTTTTCAACTCCTTCAAGTTTCGAAAGGCCCTTTTCAATTCCGGCCGCGCATCCGGCACAATGCATACCGGAAATTTTTAGATTAATTTTCTTTTTCTTAGCCATATACCCCAAATATTATTTGTTTAAGGAAGAAAGAGAAGTACAAACAAGAAATCAATCTAAATATTATAATCCCCGGTTGCCTAAAGGAACTGGAAGCAAGAAAAAATGACTAACAAAAACAGATTATTTGAAACCAAGTGCCAAAAGCAGATGCGGGCACTTTCTTAATAAGTCTTTTTTCACTTTGGCTCGGGCCCGATGAAGATACCAGCGGACAGTTGCCACCGGCATTTCCATGGTGTCGGCAACATCATTAATATTAAAGCCATCAACATCCCGAAGAACAAAAGCCGAACGCTGTTTATCGTTGAGTCCCTGAGTTGCTTCATCAATATACTGCCGAATTTGACCCCTCTGAAATGAAAGTTCCGGGGTGGCAAATTTCTCATCGGCGGTACTACTCGCATTTTCCATTGATTCATGATAATGTCGTTTATGCTTACGCTTATAATCGATAGCAGCGTTGATTGTAATTCGATACAACCAGGTATAGAATTTTTTGGTTTCATCGTAACGCCAAATATTCTGGCTCGTTTTTACAAAAACATCCTGAGCAATATCTGCTGCCTCATCATAATCTCCAACCATCTTAAAAGCAAGCGAGGCTACCTGATTATGATAAAGTTTAACTAATTTCGAATAGGCATTTGAATCACCGTCTTTGATTCTGATAATAATATCGCGCGTTTCTCTTTCGATCCGCTCTTCGTCCTGGCTCTGCTTGTCGATTTGTTCTTTATTTGCAACCGCCACATTTCCTCCTTGGTTAATATCAAACAACATAGACCGTATCAGTACATGATTGTAACATGCATTTAGCGGAATAGTTCCCATATTGTCAAGAAAAAAGAAGAATAAATAGTATAGTTTTCTAATCAAGTTCTTCCGGCGAAAACCGATTTTGAATCAACAGAGCAGCTGTCACTCCTGATCCTTTTATTCTATGGCCTTTTCTGATAATATTATTAAGACCGCAGGAGGGAGATTTTGATTTTAGTATAACTCTCTGAGCCTTATGTCTTTAAGTAATTATTAGAGTTTCTTCTGCCCCTTTTATAAAATTGGCCGTGACATCATTCCCCAATTTATCGATAATTTTTGAGTTTCCTTCTAAGACGGTATGACCATCACCCGATTCAATTTCTGCCCGTGGGCGAGGAACCGGCAAACCTCCCAAAACTTCCGGGCAGACTGGAATAAGCTCAAATTTTTCTGCCAGTTTGCTGATCTCACCGTTTTCAATAATAATGCCGTCATAGCGGCATTTCTCACCCAACAGACAGGCAGAAACAATTATTTTTTCTTTTTTGCTTATTTTGTCAGTCATATTTGCAAAATATCAAATAGATTATTATGCCAAAAAAAATGCCCTCAATAATGAGAGCATTTTCAAATTTTTCTATAATAATTCCTAATTCAGGATAAATTTTAAAGGATCGATCTTTTTATTGCTTTTCATCACTTCATAATGAAGATGCGGCCCGGTCGAATATCCGGTCGAGCCCATCAAGCCGATAATATCGCCACGACGTATTTTCTGTCCCCGCTTGACCTTGATTTCACTAAGATGACCATATTTTGTCATATACCCAAAACTGTGATTTAAGACAATATACATTCCAAGATCTTCACCGCGCCCGGTCGTCTTAACGATACCATCGGCAGAAGCATAAATAGGCGTTCCGGTTTTATTGGCGATATCAATTCCCCAATGAAATCGTTTATACCCGGTGAAAGGATCGTCTTTCATCCCAAATCCACGAATTTGATAACCACGCGCCGGACGAATTGATGGCGTATGATTCAGAAGTTCTTTCTTATCCGAAAGGATATCATATACTTCGCTATATTTTTCCTGCTCAAAACTGGAAAGACGAATCAAGGCATCAACTTCCGTCTCGGTCGAATGAGCCACCTGGAGCGCTTTAGTAAACTGTTCGTTTGAAAGATTATCCGGTCCGCCGATACCAAGCTGACGTTCATCGTGGCTGATCTCAGGCAGATTGAAAATATTACGAATTACAATTTCTTTCTCGACCAGATCACCATAGAACTTCGAGATGTCGGAGACTTCGCCGCGTAGTTCGCTATATTTGGCAATCAAATGTTCATTTTCCTTCAGAAGTCTTTCAGCTTCATGCGCGGAAACTTGTGAATTAATATAGTTAGTTGTTAAAATCAGATTGGACGTCAGTAAAAACGCGACAATAAACGCGACCGTCAATATCAGGCCATAAGATATATTAAACTGACGTAATTTATCCCGACTGCCCCCGATCAAAACAAATGAAAGCTTTTTCCCCAGCATACCCATTCTTTTTATTCCTGCTATCTTACATTCAAGTTATCAGGTGATAATGACACCTGTAAAAATCTGGGCGAACATATCACAAATTTCATCACAAGTCAACAAAAATCGTTAGAATTTTATTTAAACCCCCGCAACCCTATGTCTGCACGATTTTTACTTTATCAACTGATATTCTTTTCTCAATACTTTATTGACCACCTTGACAAATTTTTCACTGTGAAGGTTTTGCAGGCTGTAAAGATGCCAATAAATCTTCCTCGGTAAGAGATTCCTGTTTTTCTTATCTTGCTCTTGCGCCATTTCTTTCACTTTGACAACCCTCCATCGGGTCATAAAGTAAATCAAAGACACTCCAATTATTATCGACCCGATATAAAAAATTGTTAGCCTTGTTGCAATTCTGATCTGCCCCACAATATTGCATAAAGCGTGCCTCTATTCTGTTATGTCCAAAATATTGTCAGTTGCAATCTATTACGATACACAACAATAAGTTAGCTCTTGTGCAAAGAGTTTCAGCGCTGTCAAAAAATGACCTGTTTTGCAAAAAATATGGGGGAGAGGCAACATTTTGGTCAACAATCCTATATGACTCCAACAGGCTTGACATAAACAGTTTGGAACAATAGATTGATATTATTCAAATTACAAAAATTGCAGATTGAGGAAAATATGAGTCCAAAAGAAAAAAATGAAAGTAAAACAAACAAATTGGTTTTTATAACTGGTGCCTCAGCCGGAATCGGTTTGGCCTGTGCCGAGGTATTTGCCCAAAACGGTTACAGATTATTGTTAGCTGCCCGGCGACTAGATCGTTTAGAAAAGCTGGCGGCTAAATTTGAAAAACTGTACAAAACCGAAACTTTATGTATCAGACTCGATGTCAGGCATCAAAGCGAAGTCGCGGGAAAAATCGACGCCTTACCAGCTAAATGGAAAAAAATCGACATTCTTGTTAACAATGCCGGACTCAGCCGGGGGTTGAGCAAACTTCATGAAGGTGATCTGACCGACTGGGAAGAGATGATCGATACCAATATCAAGGGTCTTCTTTATGTCAGCCGGGTTATTATCCCCGGGATGGTGAAAAGGAAAAAGGGACATATTATAAATATCGGTTCGATCGCCGGACATGAGCTTTATCCGGGTGGTAATGTTTATTGTGCCACCAAACATGCCGTTGATGCCCTTACTAAAGGAATGCAGATCGATCTGGTCGACACTCCGGTCCGCGTCAGTTCGGTTGATCCCGGCATGGTCGAAACCGAATTTAGTGAGGTTCGTTTTCGTGGTGACAAAGAAAGAGCCAAAACGGTTTATAAGGGAATAAAAGCACTGACCGCCTTTGATGTTGCCGAAGCGGTTTATTTTTGTGCCTCCCGTCCGGCGCATGTTAATATCCACCAATTGCGGATCATGCCAAAAGCCCAGGCCGCGGCAATCATTGCCCACAGGAAATAGCTGCGTTAATGTCATTCCCGTGAAAGTCTAGGATACGCCTTGCGTACTGGAATCCATCCCCCAATACGTCATTGCGAGCGAAGCGTGGCAATCTCAATTTGTTTCTTGTAGGGAAGAACCCAAGCGAAGCGACGTGGTTCTGCCAATTCTAGCTATTATAGTGGGCGGTAGGCGCCCTCGCCTGCCCCATACCGTGCCGTCAGGAACCCTTTCCTGACGGATTTAGAAATTGCAGGTCGAAATCCCGATCGGTATCGACAATTTTCTTGATTCTTAATCTATTTGTTTATATCTTATATAAACACATTTACACAGTATTAATCTATCCCGGGAGGAACTATGAGAAAATGCTATTTCCAAACATTATTGGTTATTATTTCAATTTTAATATTATGCCAATCGGTATTGGCCGGTGGCAAAGATAATCAGTTTGGTATTGGTCTGACCGTGACCCAGTCGTCACCATCGCTTATGCTGCGGTATTGGATGAATGAATTCACGACAATTGAACCGGAATTTGCTTTCTCCCAAGTCAAAACCAGTGAGAACAGCAAGGCAACAGAATATATCCCTGGTCTTGGTTTTCTCTATCATTGGAACCCGGAATCTGATCTCCGGCCATATGTTGGGGTGAGAGTGATTGCCGATATAATGTCCGGTCAAAATGAAACTTATATTGATTTTTTTACAAATCTATTAGTTGGATGTGAATATTTTATTTCGGACAGATTTTCATTTACCGGCGAATATCGTTTTACCGTTATAAGTACTGATAGCGAATTTTCACCATCATGGCTTACGCCGAGTGCAACCTATCTTAATACCGGGCAGATGCTTTCGGTTCATTTCTATCTTTCGAAAGGTAAATAGAAACGATGAGATTCTTCTATTTTGTTTTATTGATAGGATTGTTACCACTGGCATGTACCAATGAAAATACCTTTGATCCTACCGCCATTAAATCGGATGGTTTTCGCGGCATAACCTATACTAATGAAGTTGGGGATATAGTCGGCCCGGTTGATAAAACAGATTGGCGGTTTCATCCTGGGTATTCTCAATATGAATATTTACCTCAATTAACAAACATTGAAATATCTCCCACTGCCTGCGATTCAATTCCTATTGACGGTAGAAGTGTTTTACCGTATCGCTATGCAATTAGGCCTGCTTCGCCAAACCCATTTGAATATTGTACGGCTGTTATAATTGAATTGCCAACCGCGACAAATTATTCAGTAGTAATTATTAACGAAAATCAACAAATAGTTTATGACCAAAAGGGCTATCAAGAGGCAGGGTATTTTCGCTTTGTTTGGACAGGTATAGATAGATTTGGAAATGAAGCAACGGATGGAATATATAGAGTTATTTTTGTTATTGAGGTTCAAAATAACATTGGCGATGATATTAATATAGGCGGATTTGGTGATATCTGGCTGAAAAGAAATCAGTTTGTAGGTCGGGTTCTGAGTAAGACGAAGTCGAACGAAAAACCCGACACAATATTAGAATAAATCTGTCGGGTTTCTCACTTTGTTTCACTCCGTTCGGAACGCCGACCTACTGTCCTATGTCAATCACAAAATAGGTTAGTTTAGCGTGGATTTGGAGAATATGGTCGAGCTACGAATAAAACCTGGATTCCCGTTTTCACGGGAATGACATTAGTGTAACAAAATCACTTTCCCCACCAAACCGCTGTTGATTTTATCATTATCTATTCTGTATATGGATGATAATACAGAAACAGGGAATTACAATTTTACTACAAATAAATTGTCCAAAAAGGCTGTTTTGGCAAAACGAACCCATTTTCGCTGTAATTGGATGAGAGGGATTATGTTATAAGCAATTTTTGACTGGTGCCCCACAGCTTGTTATAAATCCTGAGATAAACGAAGGGCTGTGGGTTAGTTTGTTAGAGCACACATTAATATTTTACAGGACATTTAACTTCTTAAAGATTATTTTTAGTTTATGAAAAACCTAATCCGTATTCTCCTGCCGGCGGTGACAAGTTTGCTGTTTGCCGGAAGTTTTGTCGCTGGTAAGTACACCAATCTTGATCTGGGGCCATTATCGACGACTCTCATAAGATATATTATCGCTGTTCTGGCATTGTCAGTATTAATATGTCATTATGGTACAAAATCGTTAGTTATTCAGAAAAAAGATATCTGGCAGATGGTTTTACTGGGACTAACAGGTGTTATCGGGTACCACTACTTTTTCTTTTCAAGTTTGTTATACACCAAGGCAGCCAACAGTGCCATTATCAATGCGACCAATCCGCTTTTCACCAGCACGATGGCTGCGGTGTTTCTTCGTGAGCGATTGTCGGGGAAAGCATATTTTGGGGTCGGGCTGGCTCTGTTTGGGGTGATGATTCTTTTGACCCGCGGTAATATTAATTATTTACTATCGATGCAATTCAACTATGGCGAACTGCTGATGCTTCTTGCGGTATTCTGCTGGGTGATTTACTCATTAATGATAAAAAACCTTTTGAAAAAATATTCCGGGTTTACTATAACTTATTATGCTTCACTTTTCGGCACTATCCTGCTGTTCTTTCTTGTTCCACTCGAAAACTTCTATAGCAATGATATTGCCTTATCAACACCGTCGATATTATCATTGATTTACATGGGAGTTTTTGCATCAGGCATTGGATATTATCTGTTTAATCTCAGCCTCGACAAAATCGGACCGACCCGAACCGCCAGCTCAGTTTATAGTCTGATACCTATTTTTGTGTCGGTGCTGGCGTTTTTGTTTTTTGATGAGTCGGTGACTTTAATAATGTTCTTTTGTACTATCTTGATAATTGTCGGATTAAATCTGGCGTTGAAAGAGAAGAAAATAATTGCCTAAAAATACTCACTGAAATATGCGTAGAGATAACTGAGGTACATATATCTGACAAAGCGGCCGGCGGCAGTTGCGATAAAAAAGAGTGTCACCGGAAACCGTTTGAATCCGCAGGCGGCATAAAAAATATCGCATGGTATCAGCGAGGCATTGCCAAGAAATAAAATAAGTGTGATATACGTTTTTGATTTTTTGGTGGTCCAGGGATGATTATGAAAATTAGGAAACCGTTTCCGGACCCAGTCCGAATCGCCAAAATAACGCCCCAATGCAAATGTTACCAGTGTTCCGACCGCCGATCCCAGGGCCATCACCGCCGAGAGTCGGACCAGATTCAATCCAAGCGTCGCACCGGCCAGGGCGTAAACCCAGATCGGTAACATCAGTGGGGTCGATGAGATCGCGGTCAGGACAAATAGAATGCAGTCAACCCAGTTCTGACCGTACGATTTAATCAGATCAACACCGAACAGACCGATCTCATCTTTGTAAATACCGGCAATAACCATACTGGTCAGCATCACCGACAAAGTGACAACCAGAATAGCAAGATTGCTTTTCTTCTTATCAGATTCCGATTGATTGTTTATAATGTCGTCACCCGATGATGAAAGATCATCGGGTGTTCTGACTGATTCTTTTTTCTTAATTCTTTCGAACATCAAGAAATTTTATTTATCATAATATAAGTGAAACTCCCAGGGATGAGGACGAATACGAATCTCTTCGACATCCTTTCGTTTCAGATTGATCCATGATTCAATTAAATCCTTGGTGAAAACGCCGCCCTGTAAAAGGAAATCGTAATCTTTTTCAAGAGCATCAAGCGCTTTGGTCAGCGAGGTCGGCAGAAGCGGGATTTTTGCCAGTTCATCTTCTGGTAGATGAGTTAGATTCTTGTCAACCGGTTGACCAGGATCGATTTTGTTTTTAATGCCATCCAGTCCGGCCATCAGCATCGCCGAATATGCCAGATATGGATTGCAAGTTCCATCCGGAGGACGGAACTCAAGCCGTTGTACTTCTTTTTGCCTGATATAACCGGGTATCCTTATGCAGGCGGTTCGATTGGCGACCGAGTATGTTCCCCATACCGGCGCCTCAAAACCGGGAACCAGCCGCTTATAAGAATTGGTCGATGGATTTGTAAAAGCAAAAAGTGCGGCGGCATGTTTCAGCAGTCCGCCGATATAATAAAGTCCGGTTTTTGAAAATCGGGCCGGTCCTTTTTTGTCATAAAATATCGATCCGTTTTTATCGGCGAGATACTGATGGACATGCATTCCCGAGCCCGGCTCGTTAAAGAGCGGTTTCGGCATAAAGGTCGCCGATTTATTGGAACGAAAGGCATGATTTTTGACAAAATATTTTACAATCATTGATTGGTCGGCCATTGATACGATCTCGTCAAAAGCGGTTTCGATCTCATGCTGACCGCCGCCGCCAACCTCGTGATGATGATATTTCAGATTGATGCCAACATCCTTGAGTAAAGATGTCATCTCGGAGCGGATATTATGGGTTCGATCAAGCGGTGGAGCGGCATGGTAACCACCTTTGTACTGCACTTTGTATCCAAGATTTTTGGTACCCTCGCGACCGGTGTTCCACTCGGCTTCCTCAGAGTCGATAAAATAGTACCCTTCTTCCGGACCTTGATGAAATTTGACGTCATCAAAAAGGTAGAACTCAAACTCCGGCCCAAGAACTGTTGATACACCCGGCATCATTTTTTTGAGATATTTGTCAGCATCTCTGACCACTCGGCGTGGATTGCGTGAATACTGCCTGACCTTTTCTTCAATCTCCATAATATCGCAAATAAAGGAAAGGGTCGGCGTATCAAAAAACGGATCGATAAAAACCGTTTTCGGATCGGGCAAAACGATCATGTCGCCTTTTTCGATTTTTGTAAATCCGGGCAGCGAGGAACCATCAACCCCGACGCCGTATTTAAACAGTTCATCTTTCAGACTTGTGACCGGGATGGTTATATGGTGCCAGCCTCCAATCAAGTCGGAAAATTTTAGATCGATATATTCAATTTTTTTCTGCTTAACCAGCTTTGTAAGTTTTTCAGAAATTGGCATAGTCCAAACTCCAGTTAATATTTTTAATCGACAAAATCTAATCAATTTTACCAAAAAGGCAAATAGATTCGCTTCAATGATATCAGTATTTGAAAATTATTCACAAAGCTGTTTTAGGCAAAAATGAAATTATTTTGTTATAAACTCTCTTTTGTAAACCGATAACAATTATAGTGATAAGCCTTGATTAAATAATTTTCAGGGAATATATTGACATTAGTTGTACAATTATGCCAAATCGAATAAAAATATATCGACCGAAAGAGACGCTGGCGCAGTTAAAAGATATTGAATGTACTCTTTCCAAAAAAGGGTACAACAATATTGCCGGCACCGATGAGGCGGGACGAGGTCCATTGGCCGGGCCGGTTGTGGCGGCGGCGGTAATTATCCCTAAAGGTGTTACTATTTCAAATTTGAATGATTCAAAAAAACTGACTAAAAACCAGCGGGAAAAACTTTTTGAAGAAATCGCAGCTTCGGGCGCGATCTGTTCAGTTGGTGTGATCGACAATGAGACAATCGATCGGATAAATATTCTGAGGGCATCTCTTCTGGCGATGCAGAAGGCGATCTTGTCGCTTGAGGTGAAGCCGGATTTTATTCTGGTTGATGGAACTTTCACTGTTCCGAATGTTACTACTCCCCAAATGGCTATAATCGGTGGCGATGCTATCTGCGATTCGATTTCAGCCGCGTCGATTATTGCCAAGGTCACCCGTGACCGAATCATGGATAAGTATCAGGAATTATATCCCGATTACACCTTTGCCAATCATCGCGGTTATCCGACCAAAAGGCATCTCGATGAACTGAAAAATTATGGTCCGACCGATATTCATCGCAAAACTTTCCGTCCAGTTGAAAAACTTCTCAATAAATCGTTGTTTGAATAGTTTTGAACCGGGACAATTTCAAAAATTCAGTTAATAAAGGCCGTCAGTATGAAAAGCTGGCCGAAGAGTTTTTAATCGACAATGGATATAAAATTCTCGAAAAAAACTGGCAGGCAGGGCACAAAGAGATCGATCTGATCGTCCAAAAAGATAAAACAATCGTTTTTGTCGAGGTTAAAGGATCGACATCGAAACAGTTTGGTCATCCTTCAGAAAAAGTGGATAAGCGAAAAAGGGACAATCTGATTAGTGCCGCCGAGCAGTATCTTATTGTCAGAAATTTTCAGGATAATGATTTTAGATTTGATATTATTACATTTCTTGACGGCAAACTGGAGTACTATCCTGATGCTTTCCAGTGCGATTAATAAATTTTTCGAATAAATTTAATTATCAGTTGAATCAGGCAAGCTGTCGATTGGCTGGCGAAGCCGAATCTGTTGTTGTGCTATTAACGAATCTGATACCAAAACGACCTTGTCCCAGAACTCGGCCCATTGGAATTCATCGCCACGATACCTTTTTTTAAACATCAGTAAATCATTTATTGAGACGGCATATTTATTTAGGATTGAATCGCGAACTATCAGAAATGAGTCGGAATTATTTCGATAGAGTTCGGCGGCAATCGAAGTCTCAGCGACCACTCCGGCAAATTTGGCAAACTCTACAGTTTTTTTATTCTCCTGATAATCAGAAAAATAGTAATATCCGGCGACTACTAACGTAATGACCAATATGGTAAGAACTATTCTTAATATCAAAACAGTTAACTTTCAAACTTTCGGTTGATATATTTACCAAAACAGGTAAATTATCGTCAGCTTAGCAAAAGGTCAAGTGATATATGGAACTAAAATATCCTCCGGAGCGAAGAAAAAGCCGGGTAGTAAAAGTTGGAAAGGTTTTAATTGGTGGCGGATTTCCTGTCTCCATTCAATCAATGACCACCACCGATACCCGCGATGTCGATTCAACGGTAGCGCAAATCAAAGCGCTGACTAAGGCGGGATGTGATATAGTCAGGGTCGCTGTCCTTGATAATGAGGCCGCTTTATGCCTTTCAAAGATAAAAGCTCAAATATCAATACCATTAGTGGCTGATATTCATTTCAAATATAAACTGGCTCTTGAGGCGATCAAGCAGGGAGTTGATAAAATCAGAATCAATCCGGGCAATATCGGCAGCGATGATAAAGTTCGGGAAATCACTAAGGCAGCTAAGGATGCCGGAATCCCTATCCGAGTCGGAGTCAACTCCGGATCATTGCCAAAAGATCTGCTTAAAGAAGGTGATTGTGAAGATCCGAGAGTTTTCATTAAGGCTGCTTTGCGTCAGTTAGAGGTTTTAGAGAATAATGATTTTTTTGATATTGTTCTGGCGCTGAAATCGACCAATGTTAATACCGCTTATTGGGCCTATATGCTTCTGGCTGATAAAGTTGACTACCCGTTTCATATCGGTATCACCGAATCCGGCACGCTTCAAACAGGTTCAATAAAATCGGCCGTCGGTATTGGGTCGCTACTTATTAACGGTATTGGCGACACAATCCGGGTTTCGCTAACTGCTGATCCACTTGAAGAGATTAGAGTCGGCAAGACGATATTAAAATCGCTTGCTCTCAAAAAAGAGGGAGTTGAGGTTATCTCATGTCCGACCTGTGGCCGCTGCGAAATTGATATGATCCCAATTGCGAATTCGATTGAGGCCAAAACGCGGCATCTTAAAACCCCGCTTAAAGTGGCGGTGATGGGCTGTATTGTTAATGGGCCGGGGGAGGCGTCTGTTGCCGATATCGGTATTGCCGGTGGACGAGGGTTAGGATTGCTATTCAAAAATGGCAAAATTGTCGATAAAATACCGGAAAATGAGCTCGAAACCAGACTTTTGGATGAAATCGATTCTCTGACAAAAGGCAAATAGGCCGAATTATTCTTTTTTAGATTCATATTTTTGGCGCATAATTTCTCGAATTATTAATTAATTTAATAATAATTGCGAATTTTTGTCAAAAAATACATAAAAATACAAAATAATTTAATAAAGTTAATAAAATAATTAACTTTTTTAATAAAATGTCGTATATTAAATCAAGAAAGTTAATATTTGGAGGTATAGAAAAATGGCGAGAGATTGGCAGGAATTAACCAAAATGACCGGCAATAACCCGATTGTTGTCGAAAAAGTCAGACTGATAGAAAAAGATATTGCTATCGAGGGGTCATTTGAATTGCCGCCATTGGCTCGAATGACAATGGAGGATCAAATTTTTGCCGCTGCGTTTATTCAGTCTCATGGTTCAATCAAAGAGATGGAACGTCTTTTTGGGGTCAGTTATCCAACCATAAAAAATCGACTCAATAAAATCAGCAATAGTTTTGATTTTGTGGAAGTGCAAAATGTCGCGCTGGTCGAACCAGTTGGCCCATTTGAGGAAGTCGAAGATGAGGCAAAACACGAGAAACAAGAGCAATCGGAAATAGGTCATATCCTCGACCGGCTCGAAAGCGGGGAGAAATCGGCCAAAGAGATACTTGAAATTTTAAGAAACAGAAATAAATAATTATAATAAACAGATTAAGATTTGGAGGCAAAAAATGAGTGAAGAAAGAAGAAGAGTTTTGAAGATGCTGGCTGACGGAAAAATAACCGCCGATGAAGCCGAGGAACTGCTTGATGCGATTGAAAATCCGGAATCAATGAATGTCGATTCATCGACGAATACCAAGGATGAATCTTTTCTAAAAAAGATTAAACCGAAATTCCTGCGGATAATGGTGGAACCGAAAGATGGCTGTAAAGGCGAAAAAGTTAATATCAGAATTCCGATGATGCTTTTAAAAGCTGGCGTAAAGCTGGCCTCGGTAGTGCCGGGTGGAGCAAAAGACAAAATCAATG
>JAQBFG010000011.1:0-5780 GCA_032123495.1 Candidatus Zixiibacteriota bacterium
CCGATTTTGTGGGGAAAATGTGGGCGATACCCCAAAGACAAGTTAATGCTCCCCCCACGTATAACAGAAATAATTGCATAATTGTCTCCTTTGATATTTATGGATTATATAAAATGTAAAATATTTATTCAATAAAAAAACGGCCGGTAATCAATTACCGACCGTTTGTATTTCGAAAACCTGTTTAAATAAATTATTTAGCGGTTTCTTTTTTGTTCTTTTTCTCTTCCTCCGGTATTTCTTCAATCATCGGAAGACCCATAACATATCGGTGTATCGCGCGGGCGGCAACTTTACCGGCACCAGCTGCAGAAATGACAGTTGCACCACCGGTAACGATATCTCCACCGGCAAAAACGCCTTTACGGGAAGTCATCATGGTTCGTTCGTCAACCTCAATATTACCCCACTTGTTGGTTTTGAGCCCGGGAGTTGTTTGAGGGATCAAGGGATTAGAGGAGTTACCGATAGCAACCACAACCGTATCAATATCAAGAATAAAATTAGAACCTTCAATCAAGATTGGGCGTCTTCGGCCGGATGCATCCGGTTCGCCGAGTTCCATCCGGACACATTCCATCTGTTTGATCCAGCCATCCTCGGTACCAAAATATTTAATCGGTGTGGTCAGGAAATTGAATTGCACACCCTCCTGTTCGGCATGATGAATCTCTTCGTTACGAGCAGGCATCTCGTTACGGCTACGTCGATAAATGATATAAGCGTTTTTGGCCCCTAGACGAAGCGCAGTTCTGACCGAATCCATAGCAGTATTACCGCCGCCAAGTACGGCGACATTTTCACCGACATGAATCGGCGTGTCTCTTTCCGGGAAATCGTAAGCAGCCATCAGATTGGAACGGGTTAAAAACTCATTAGCCGAATAAACGCCATTGAGATTTTCGCCTTCAAGGCGCATAAAATTGGGGAGACCGGCTCCTGAACCGACAAATACTGCATCAAATTCTGATTCCAGCAGTTCATCAACGGTATCAAGCTTGCCGATGACATAACTTGTTTTTACTTCGACACCAAGTTTTTGTAGATATTCGACTTCAGAGGCTACAATCGCTTTTGGAAGTCTGAATTCCGGAATACCATAAACAAGAACGCCACCAGCTTTATGGAGAGCTTCAAATATAACAACTTTATGACCCATCTGAGCCAGATCAGCTGCGAGTGTTAAACCGGCAGGACCGGCACCAACAACCGCGACTTTTTTACCAGTAGAAGGCGGTAACTCCGGTATTTCAACTGTGCCATGTTCTCGTTCAAAGTCAGCCACAAATCTTTCCAAATAACCGATAGCAACCGATGTTCCTTTTTTGGCAAGAATACAAACCTGTTCGCACTGCTCTTCCTGAGGGCAGACGCGGCCGCAAATAGCGGGGAGAGCATTGGTCTTTTTGATAACCTTTGCCGCTCCAATAAAATCGCCCTGTGCGGCAAGAGCAAGAAATCCGGGGATGTCAACTTCAACCGGGCAGCCTGCGACGCATTTCGGTTTTTTACATTCAAGACAGCGTGCGGCTTCCAGTTTGGCGATCTCAGCTGGCAGACCATAAGGAACTTCCTTAAAGTTTTTTACTCTTTCTTTGGGGTCCTGCTCCGGCATAGTATGCCGGGGGATTTTCATCCGCTCTTTTTTTGGTAGCGGCTCGTATTTTTTATCGTCAGTCATAATATTTTGATCCCGCTACTTATTTAGTTTTTCTATCTGCTTATTGACATTGCATCCATCATGCAGGAACTTTTCGTAAGAAGTCTTTTCTTGTTTGAGATACATCTTTTGTCGTTTGGTCATTTCGTCAAAATCAACCTCGTGGCCATCAAAATCAGGTCCATCTACACAAGCAAATTTGGTTTTGCCCCCGACCGTAACGCGACAGGCTCCGCACATACCAGTGCCGTCAACCATAATCGGATTGAGACTGACAAAGGTTTTTATTCTTGGCTCGCGGGTTGTCTCAACAACCGCTTTCATCATCGGAACCGGACCGACACAAATAACCATATCGACCTTTTCGCCGTCGTCAATCATTTTTTGCAGAATAGTGGTAACAAATCCATGAGTCCCATAAGACCCATCGTCTGTGGAAATCAGTAATTGATCCGAGGCATCGCCCAGTTCTTTTTCATAGATAAGTAAATTTTTCGATCGTGCCCCAATTATTGTTGTAACGTTATTCCCGGCCTCTTTTAGTGCTTGTGCTATCGGATAAATAGGGGGGATGCCAACACCGCCGCCAATACATATGCAATTGCCGTATTTTTCAATATGGGTTGGTAACCCGAGCGGTCCGACTACATCGGCAAAACTATCGCCGATTTTCATCCGGTTCATTGATGCGGAAGTTTTTCCGACTTCCTGAATAACAACGGTCAGGAGACCATTTTCTTTATCAAGGCCACCGATTGACATAGGGACCCGCTCGCCCATTTCGTTCTGGCGCAAGATGACGAATTGTCCCGCTTTTGCTTTGCTTACCAGATGAGCGGCCTCAATCTTGAATTGATGGACCTTCTCAAAAAGTTCGCATTTGTCAATTATTTTTGTCAATGTACCTCCGGATTGTCATATAAAATCAATTATTTTTCTGCTTTATTTACAAGATGCAAAGTATCTCTGGCAATTACCAGTTCTTCATTAGTAGGAATGACCATAACTTTAACTCGGGAATTAATGGTCGAAATCTCTGATTCTACTCCTATCGCAGAGGAGTTTTTGTCTTTGTCTAATTCAACACCAAGAAATTGCATTTTTTCACATGTTTTTTCTCTGACCCGGGGTGAGTTTTCTCCAATTCCTCCAGTGAAAATAATATGATCCAGGCCACCCATAGCAGCCGCATAACCACCGATATATTTGCTCAGCCGATAACAATATATTTCAAAAGCAAGTTGAGCATTGGTATTGCCTTCGTCGGCTGATTCGATTACTTCGCGCATGTCAGATGAGATTCCTGACACTCCGTTTAATCCTGAGTGCTTGTTGAGCAGAGTGTTTGCTTCGTGCAATGATAGTTCTTCGCGTCCCATAATATGGAGAATGACAGCCGGGTCCATATCGCCTGAACGGGTTCCCATCAGAAGGCCTTCCAACGGGGTGAATCCCATTGAAGTATCAATTGAGAAGCCGCCATCCACGGCCGAAACCGAGGCTCCGTTTCCAAGATGGCATGAAATCATTTTGTAATCTTTGAGTTTGCCACTGGAAAGTCCTGCCGCGCGGGAAGTTACAAACAGGTGTGATGGCCCATGAAAGCCATAACGACGAATGGCATATTTTTTATACATCACATAAGGAATACCATATATATATGCCTTGGGCGGCATTTTATGATGAAAGGCGGTATCAAATACTGCTACATGCGGAATATCAGGAAGAGTTTTCGTGGCGGCGTTGATACCTCTTATATTATGCGGATTATGTAATGGGGCCAGATCAATCAGATCACGAATCTCTCGCTGGACTTCACGGTCAATTAATACCGACTCTGAGAATTTTTCTCCGCCGTGCACAACCCTGTGACCGACTGCATGAATCTCTGATTTATCTTTGATCACTCCATGATTTTCAGAAAGAAGAATTGAGATGACATACTGGATGGCTACAATATGGTCCAGTATTTCCCCGCTGACCTTAACTTCCGAGCGGTCATGCGGTTTATGTGATAGTAATGCACCGCTCATGCCGATCCGAGTCACTGAGCCCTTGGCGAGTGCTAATTCTTTATCCATATCTATTAGCTGATATTTAACCGAAGATGAGCCGCAATTTACTACCAGAATATTCATAAACTATTTCCGTTCAGTTTCAGTTGGAGTTTTTTTGATACGGTTGCCTTCATTGTCATATTTAAAGAATCCTTCGCCGGATTTTACGCCAAGATGCCCGGCACGAACCATCTTACGAAGAAGTGGGCAGGGGTTGTATTTATGTTCTGAAAGCTCTGAGAGCAGATTTTCCATCCAGGACATAACAACATCAAGACCCATCAAATCGGCCAGAGCCAAAGGGCCAACATTAAATCCGTAACCAAGTTTCATTGCGGTGTCGATATCTTCGGCGGTAGCAACGCCTTCCATCAAGACATGCATTGCTTCATTAAGCAGCGGCACGATTACCCTGGTAGTGATATATCCGGGATACTCATAAACCAGAACGGGTGTTTTGCCAAGGGTTTCGGCAAATTCACATGCCTTGTCATAGGTTTCATTAGATGTTTTTAAACCTCTGACGATCTCAACCAGCGGAATCTTTGGCACTGGATTTAGAAAGTGCATCCCGATAATTTTGTCAGCCCGATTGGTTATTGCGGCCAACTCAGTAATCGAGAGGGTTGCCGTGTTGGTAATTATAATGGTGTCATCCGCACAAAGATCATCCAGCCGGCCGAATAGTTCAATTTTGCGACGTTTCCTGTCAGGTATTGCCTCAATTATCAGATCGGCTTCTTTAACTACCTGTAGGTCGGTCGAGGGTGCAATCCGGGACATAATTGCTTTTTTATCAGATGCGGTTAATCCCCATTTCTCTATTGCATGGTCAATGTTTTCACCGATTTTTTCGATTCCTCGTTCGGCCCGGCGAGCTGTTCTGTCAAGAAGGATAACCTCGGTACCGATGGCGGCAATAGTTTCAGCCAACCCCTGTCCCATGACTCCAGCTCCAACTATTACTATTCTTTCAAAACCCATAATGTTTTTCCTACTACAAATTTATACGTCGCTAATATATAGAGTTGGCCAAATCTGGCAACTCTTTTCTGGTTAATATAGGGGTTAAATTTCAATAATTATAAAGATATAGTGAAATTTCTGAAATTTCATTTTTTGTTGATTAATATTGATGTTATTGCTAATACTAATTAATATTAATTTTTTGATTTTAGCTAAGGGCAGAAATTAGATTATGACCGACAAAATATTGATCGTAGGAGGCACCGGGATGCTGGGTCGGCCGGTTGTTCGGCGGTTATATAATGACGGCTTCAACATCCGATTGATGACCCATAATCCAAATCGAATCAAACAATTCTTTGGCGATGAGATTGAATATGTTGTTGCGGATGTTACTGATATTAACAGTTTGGGAGAGGCAATTGACGGATGCGATGCCGTTTATATTAATTTGAACGCCAGGATGAATTTTGAGAAATATGAGTCTATCGAAATATGCGGGACAGAAAATATAGTTAAGGTTGCCGCCGAAAAGGGGGTCAAACGGATTGCAATGATCTCAAGTCTCAGCGTCAATGATCTTGATGCCAAATACAAATTTATTGACGCTAAATTAAAAGCGGAGAGAGCATTGGTAAAAAGCGGGATCCCATATACAATTTTTCGTTGCAGCTGGTTTTATGAGACGCTGCCACTGTTTATTCAGGGCAAGAAAGCGATTTTACTCGGAAATCAGCTTCATCCGATTTCATGGCTGGCCGCATCTGATTATGCCGGAATGGTCTCAAAGGCATTCGAATTGGACAGCACCACCAGGAAAATATATATTATCAAAGGAAGAGAGAAAATGTCAATCGGGGATGCGCTGGCTAATTTTTGCGATTTTGTAGTTCCTGAGGTGGCATTATCGCCGCTTCCATTCTGGCTCGCATCGATTGGAATCTTGTTTTCCAGGAAAAAACAGATGAAAGGGCTGATTCAGTTTATGAAATATTATGATACTCATCCTGAACCTGAAATAAGTAGCAATGCCGATGAAGTCCTTGGGGTGGCAAAGACAAATTTAGAAGAATGGTCAAAGGAGTATAAAAATAGGC
>JAQBFG010000012.1:0-11599 GCA_032123495.1 Candidatus Zixiibacteriota bacterium
TGACCATCTTTTAATTCTTCATAAATTGAGTGCGACAAGGTGAAAACGGGGTTAAGACTTAATTGGTTAAGAAACTGATTGTCACAAAAAAACGCCTCACCCCAGTCGAGCGGTTTGATTCCGGCGCGTCCCCTGATGAGCAATCCTAGCAGGACGACTCCAAAAATCAGTAGTCCGATTTTTGTGATTTTATGTGCGGAATCTTTGATTTCCCCAAAAGTTCTAAATATCTTTCTTAGCGACCAAAACAATATAGCTGAGATAAAAAACCACAAAATAATTAATGGCCAAAAGCCCTCTGCATTTGTTACTGTATGTAAAAATATCTCAGGATGGTTAAGATACTCAACCGCCCAAAAATTCAGATGGCTTCCGAAATTCTCAAAAAAAGCGATATCGGCCAGCCCCATAAAGGTAATTAAAGATAACAATGCCGTCAAAATTGCGACAAAGATGTTTTGAATCTTTGATTTTGATAAATTAATAAACGGCAGATGAGATATTAACAAAAGCGGCAAAATAATAAACGAAATAATAACGGCATCAAAACGGAAGCCGATAAGAAATGCTTCAACAACAAGAGATAGAGAAGAGCCACCGATTAATTCGATATAGCTTAGCAAAAATATTAATCTCAATAAAACAAACAATCCCGCCGCCAGTAAAAAGGTGGCGGCAGAGACTGCTATCCCCGATGGCAAAGCTGATATTTTCAAAGGAAGTTTCATAAAAATATTCTTGAGACTACTTTCTCTCAAGCAGGTTCCAGTTGGAGTAAGCAAACAGATGTCGTCCGCCAAAGAGTTTTTGTTCTAGATAAGTAATAATACGGTATTTTAATTTCTCATGCTTATTCAAGGCTCTTGATAGATTAAATTCTTTGCCGTAATTAAGAAAATCTTTCCAGCCAATATTTTTGATTAGCTCAGACATTACCTCCGGATGTGTTCCATTGAACAATGGCAGTCGCCCTAATGGGCCATAATCGTAGACAATCTTTGTTTCTATCGCTTTTATTTCATCTCCATCTTTTGCGCCATGGTGCATCGAATCCTGTTCTTCCTTTTTCTCAACCATTAACTGCGGAGGCCTGACCCAACCATAATGATATATAAGCGCCGGAAGCTGAATAACATTAAGTCTCCTGTTATCCTCAAACCTGAATGATTGCGCATCTCCAAACGATTTGACCCCGATATTGTTACGAACAATCCTGATCTCTTTTTGATACCATCCGTGATGATAAAGATAATGATCGTAATCACCCCAGAAATGTTTGTAATTAAATAAGAATCCCTCAATCTCCGAATCATCAAGATATTTACGGCAATATTTTACGATATTATCCAGATCATTTTCATGCACCACTTCATCGGCCTGAAGATAGAAGCAGTAATCGCCGCGACATTGCTCGAGCGCAAAAGTTGTCTCATCACGGAAAATATGACCATCAATAAAAAGTTTTTTATCCCAGATGCGGTCAAATATTTTGATCTTCGGCGAACCAATCGATTCAATTATCTGGCGGGTGGAATCATCATAGTCGCAATCACCAAGCGCAACAATATATTCATCAACAATCGGAAGGATCGATAGAATCGATTCTTTGACAGGAAAGTAATATTTGGTGGCGTTTCTGATAATCGTGAAGCCGCTGATTTTCATTTATATACTTTCATAATTTGTTTAACCACAAAAGTATAACGGCTTATATAATTATTGTCAAGGTTGCAAAATCAGAGGCATATTCTTAACCCACAACTATAACTTACTCTTTCGATAGCTGAACGATTTGTCCGTCGGACCGGTTAAATCGTCGCCCTTTTATTTAATTCAACTTGTACTATAAACCAAACCGCTGGTGCAAATACAATCCAGAGAATAAATAATATCCAGCGATTCATCTTTTCAGAACTGACTTTTTCATAAAGTTCGCAATATTTATAATAAGAATAGATGGCACCAAACGGAACAAACAGCAAAATTGTCCATAAGGTCGGCGCCGCATTATCATCCTCGGCCAGCGCTGCCATTTCTACGGCAGTTTGATAAAACCAATAGATCGCATAAAATCCCAGAGTGATGATCATCAGAAATACCTGAGCCCACATATTTCTGTTTTTTACCTGTGCATTCATACCATCCTCCTATATGTTAACTTTCTCCATTTTCAATTTTAACCGCTGTTCCATAAGCCAGTAATTCCGCAGCTGCCTTCATTATAAATGATGTCGAGAACCTAACATTGATAATCGCGTCGGCATCAAGCTTGATTGCCTCCTCGGTCATCCTGTCAAGCGCCTGCTCACGGGTTTCGGCCAGCATTTTTGTATATTCTGACACTTCGCCGCCAACAATGGTTTTCAAACCGGCCATCATATCTCGTCCGATATGCCGCACCCTGACCGAGTTGCCACGAACCAACCCCAATTGTTGAACTATTTTTTTACCCGGAATATAATCAGTTGTAACTATAATCATCTTGTCACCTCATCATAACGGTCACGTTTTTTTGCAAATAATCGTTCTCGAATTATCGAAACCAGCATCACGATAAATCCGAACATTCCACAACCGATTCCAATTTTCAACCAAAGCGGCGCTTCGGCACTCATAAAGAAATCGATAAAAATATGATAGCCTCCAAAGCAAAGCAGGATAATCGCCGCAATTGATATAAATATCCAGCTGACTCCCCGCTCTGTTCGTTTATAAAGACTACTCCAATATCCTTCCCAGACCTGTTCCGGGATATCTGCGTATTTCATGGCCCCAGTTACCTCCTGCAGTTTTTTAAATGATTCCAGCTCCTTCCGGCATTCTACACATCCCTCCAGATGAATCTCGAAATCCTGCTTTTCATCCGGTGACAATTCATTGTCGATATATCCGGATAGCAGAATTCTGTATTTTTCTTCACTCATATTCACCCAGAATTTCTGCCAGCTTCCGTCGCGCATAGTATAGCCGCGACATCACCGTACCTTTTGGTATTTTTAACATCTCCGCAATTGCATCATAAGATAAATCACGGAAATGTTTTAACATTATTATTTCCCGACTCGAGAAATCAAGCAGCATAATTGCCTTGCGAAGATTTCGAGCCGCCTCCTTTTTCAAAATTATTTTTTCAGGATTGGTTTCAGTCACAAGCAGAAAATCATTATCGTCAAGATCAACCTGTTTTGAATCCCATTTCGAGCGTCGTCTGAGACAATCCTTGCATAAATTGGCAATTATCGAATAAAACCAGGGGAAAAACCGATGATCCTGATTAAACTTCCCCGCCGATTTATGAACCCTGATAAAAGCTTCCTGCGATATATCAAATGCTTCATCCTTGTTGCCAACCATTCCCAGGGCCAGATGATATGCTTTAATCTTATATCTTTCAACAAGTTCCCACATGGCACTTTGGTTGCCCTTCCTGATTTGAACCATTAATTTGGCATCGTCGCAAGTTTCTTTTGTCAATATATTTACCTTTGCGCCTTGAAAATATTCGATTTATTAATCAGATAAATTAAAAAAATTATATATAAAAAACAAGTTATGACTTAATAGAATCCGGCAAGGCGAGCATCCGTTTTATTTCGCCTGTTCGCTCAGATTTATTCAGTTTTTTTATTGAGATAATATTTCTTCCAGTCGATTTCTGTTCTGATTTTTTGACCGCATAATGATTCTGGCTTTTGGCCGCGATCTGATGTAGATGAGTCACTACCAGCAATTGGTATTTTTGAGCCAGTAAATCAAGTTTTTCGGCAACTGAATTGGCTGTTATACCGCCGATACCAACATCGATCTCATCAAAAACCAGCAGATTCCCCTGAATTTTATTCCCCTTCAAATTCTGCTTCTCGGCCGCCTTCAGAGCGAGCATAATTCTGGATATCTCACCTCCCGATGCGGTCCTTGCCAACGGTTTCAGCGGTTCTCCCGGATTGGCCGAAATCAGAAAACGGCCCGATTCGAGGCCTTCAGGAGTCGGTTTTATTTTTTTGGTATCCCATTCGATTCCGTTTTGGTCAGATTCATATATAAATTCAAAAAGAAATTTTGATTTGTCCATCCCAAGCTGACCAAGTTCGGACTCAACTTTTTTTGTGAGACTTTTTGAACCGTTTTGTCGTTTTGATGAAACATCCGCGGCCAGTTTAAAATAACTCTCAAAATTCTTTTTTTCCAACTGTTGCAGGTTTTTTATTTTATCATCAATATTTAAATCGGCGCCAATCACTTTATCTATTTTTTCCAGAGTCTCAAGAATCGCTTCTTCCGAGCGGCCGTATTTATTTTTCAGCTTAAACAGCTCATCAAGCCGAATATTGATCTGTTCCTGTCGATTGGGGTCATCTGGGATTGAAAACTGATAAGATTCAATTTCGGTCCGCAATTCACCTATATTGATAATTGCCTGTTCTAATAGCTCACCGGTTTTTTCCAGAGACTTATCGATTTCGGTCATCTTTGAAAGTTCGGTTTGGCAACTGTCTAGAATTTCAATTGCCGAAGGTTCCTGTCGGTCGAGAAGATTTAATATATTCGTCGATTTGTCAGCCAGTTTCTGCGATGAATCAAGCAATCTTTTTTCATTTTGCAGTTTTTCTTCTTCGCCGATTTCGATATTTGCTCTTTCGATTTCTTCTTTCTGGAATTTTAGAAGCTCCAGCTCGTTTTGTCTCTGTTCCCGGTCAGATATCAATTGTGCCAGCTCTTTTTTTGTCTTGTCCCAGTCATAAAAAAGTAATCTTAGTTTTTCAACTTTTTCAAATAAACCGGCAAAGCTATCCAAAAATTTCAAGTGATTATTTTCATCAAGCAGCAGTTGATGCGAATGCTGACCATACAGTTCAGCGAGATGTCTGCTTATCTGTTTTAGCTGCGCCAGTGAGACCAGTTGACTGTTGATATAAGATTTTGAGGCGCGTTTATCAAAAATCTCTCTTCTGATATTCAGCAGATCCGATTCTATATTAATGCCCAACTCTTTTAATTCGTTTTTGATGTCACGGAAATTATTTGTTTTTTCCCTGGATATATAAAAATCGCACTCAATTGATGATTGGGTACAACCGGAACGGATATCATCACGATCAACTTTTTCACCAAGTAAGCGTGCAATCGCACCGACAATAATAGATTTACCGGCACCGGTTTCACCGGTTAACACCGACATGCCGGAATCAAATTCGATTTCGAGTTTATCGGTGAGGGCAAAATTTTCAAGGCAGAGTCGTTTTAGCATCTTATTCGTCGTCGTAACAATATGTGGGACAATCCATTATGGCTATCCTTTGCGCTTTGTTATCAATTCCTCAATTTCAATGGTCAGTTCTCTGGCCGCCTCAAAATCTTTTTGTTCTTCGGCTAATTTTAATTCGGCTCTTAATTTATCTATTACTCGTTCTCGCTTAAAGGTGAGTAACTGATTTATATAATCTTTTATTTGAGTATCAATATTTGAACTGGGTAAGTCGAGTATCATCAACGACGAAATTTGACTCGCCAATTGTTTATCCTCTATAAAATCAAAAAGAACAGATTCCTTAATTGCACCATGAGTTTTATAAACATCGAGAATAAATGAATAGATCTGTTTTAAATCATTGGATTGAAAATCTTCGGGGGAAAACCGTTCCTGCACCGTCTCAATATATTCCGGATAGTTTAAGATCATCGAGATCAGATCAGATTCCATGTCGGTGATCTTTTTGGGATGTTTAATTGCGCCCGGAGGTCTGCTGGTTGTATACCCGCCAGTGGTCAGATTGGCCAGGACTGATGGATCGGTCTCAGTAATGGCCGATGCTTCACTGATAAATAATTGACGTCGCGTTGGGTCGCCGATTCTCTCGGCCAGTTCGGCCAGTTCTTTGATAAGTTTTTCGCGCACAATTATGCCGCTTTTTTCCATATTAATATCTCGGGTGCGATACTCAAGATATCTTAGAGCCTCCGCTTTGATCTCCGCGATTTTATCGGCACCGTACTTGACCGCCACCGAATCGGGATCTTCACCCGCAGGCGGACGCATGACTTTTACTTCTATACCGGCATCGTATAAGGCATCGACCGAACGTACTGCTGCCTTTTGACCGGCCGAGTCAGCGTCAAAAAAGAGGTAGGCCATATCGGTAAAGCGGGCCAGAAGTCGCGCCTGTTGCGTCGTAAAAGCTGTTCCCGATGAGGCGACCACATTTTTGATTCCGGCCTGATAAAGCGAAATCAGGTCAAAATAACCCTCGACAATTATTACTTCTTTTTTCTCACGGATAAATTGCTTGGTGAAATTAAGACCATAGAGGACAAAACTTTTGGAGTACAGTTTTGTTTCCGGCGAATTTATATATTTGGCAAGTTCACCCTTTTTTAATGCTCGTCCACCAAACGCAATCGGTTTCTCACTTAAATTAAATATCGGAATCATCAGCCTCTGGCGAAACCGATCAAAATAACTGTCCTTTTTATCCGAATGAATAACCAGTCCGGCCGAAACCATATCTTTTGGGTACAACTCTTTTTGCAAGGCATGGTTTAATAGTCCGTCCCATTCCTCACCGGACAGACCGAGTTGAAACAGCTCAATTGTTTCATCAGTAAGGTTTCTTTTGGTATGAAGATAATTCAATATCTTGTCGCGATATTTATCGGAGTACAATGTTGTTTTATAATAATCAACGGCGACTTGCTGGGCATAGTGCAGTCGTTCAAACTCTTCTTTTGATTTGTCATCTATTTTGCGCTCAGGAACACGAATACCTGCCTTTTCCGCAAGATGTTTTATTGCCTCGACAAAGGTCATACTTTCATGTTCCATCAGAAATGTGAAAACATTACCGCCTTTGCTGCATCCGAAACAGTGGAAAATCTGTTTATCCTGAGAGACCGAAAAGGATGGTGTTTTTTCGACATGAAAAGGGCAGAGGGCCTGATAATTTCGCCCCCGCTTTTTCAAGCGAACATACTGATTGATAATATCAACAATATCGCTCGCCTGCCGGACCTGCTCTATTATATCCTGTGGAATTAAACCTGTCATAATTATTCCAACTACTTCAACTGAACTACCGTAACCCCGGCACCGCCTTCGTTCCAATCACCCAAACGAAAAGATTTAACGGCGCTATGCTTTTTTAGATAGCCTGAAATCACTTTGCGCAACGTCCCGGTTCCTTTGCCATGAATCACATATATTTGGTTTAGTCCCGAAACCACCGCCGAGTCTAGATACTTGTCGATTTTTTCGATTGCTTCATCAACGGTTAATCCCCGCAGATGAACTTCCGGTCCGGAAATATCATTTTCGGTAACCCCGCTTACTCTTCTGACCGCTTTGGTTTTATCAGCGGCTCCGCCAATTTTTTCCAGATCGGACAATTCTACTGTACTAACCATATTACCAAGATTTACTCTGGCCCGGTTATTCCCAATCAGATCGATGATCTCGCCCTGCGAATTAAGCGACAGCACTTTAACCGTGTCACCGGTTTCGAATTGTACCGAGGAATCTACTTTTGATTTTTGTTTGGCCCGAAACTTATTGAGGAGATTCTCTTTTTCCTTGAGAAATTTATGAGCATGTTTTATTGAATCTTTTGAGGCATTTTTCTCTATGATATTTTTAATCGTTCGTTCGGCCTCAAACCTGGTCTCATAAAGAGTCTGCTGAATCTCATCCAGCTGTTCTTTTTTTGTAACCTCGATCTCGTTTTCGAGTTTGTTGCTCTGGCTTTTATAAAATTCCTCAAGCTGTCCTGCTTTTTTTAATCGGTCCTCCAGCGTTGCTTTATCTTTTCTCAAAGTTGCCAACTCTGTTTCCAGCGACTCGATTAGTTTTGTCAATGAGCGTTCACCGGTTCCGACCAGATCGGCGGCATTGTCGGTGATGTCCCGCGGCATTCCCAATCGCGAGGCTATCTCGACAGCGTACGATGCCCCCGGAATCCCGGTCTGAAGTCGATAAGTCGGTCGCAGTGAGACCCGATCAAATTCAAACGAGGCATTCTCGATCTCAGGGTGAAGCATCGGCAGCGTTTTCAACTGCGAATAATGGGTGGTGGCAATCACCTTCACTTTGTTACGAATCAGTTTTAATAGAATCGCTTCGGCCAGTGATGATCCCTCTTTTGGATCGGTTCCGGCGCCGATTTCATCAAGAAGCACCAAAGAGTTTGGTCCGGCATGTTTGACCGCAAAAATAATCTGTCTGATATGCGACGAAAAAGTCGAAAGCGAAAGTTCGATTGACTGTTCATCACCGATATCGGCAAAAATATTTTTAAAAATACCGATCTCAGATTTATCATCGGCCGGAATATGTAGTCCCGATTGCGCCATCACTATCAGCAGACCAACCGATTTTAATGCCACCGTTTTACCGCCGGTATTAGGGCCGGTGATAATCATTGCGAGACGACCATCATCAAGAGCGATATCATTGGAGACGATCTCTTTTTGATCTTCAGCGTAGTACATCAATAGCGGATGACGGCTTTTAATCAGATTAAATCGGGCTTTGCCTGAAATTGTTGGTTTTTCGCCGCCTGTTTTTATCGCCAGATTACCGGCAGCATGAATAAAATCAAGGTGCCCGATTAAATCGCAGTTGTCCAGAAACAGATCGGCCTTTTCCCCGATTTTGGCTGTCAGGGCTCGTAAAATTCGATCAATCTCAAGTCGTTCCTGCTGGAAACTCTGTCCCAATTTATTATTATGTTCGACCGTCTCATTTGGCTCCACAAAAAGAGTTGCACCCGATTGGGAACGATCATGCACAATCCCTGAATCCTGATGAAACTGTCCCGACAAATACGGAATGACATATCGCCCGTCACGCTGAGTGATGGTATCATCCTGCCAACCTTGCTGCTTGGTCCGTTCCGAAAGAATCTGATTTAATTTCCGGGCTATTTTACGTTTGGTGTCGGCTATTTCCATTCTGATTTTTTTAAGCTTCGCCGACGCATTATCAAGGATTGAGCCATCATGGTCGATTGTTTTACCGATTTCTTTGCCAAGTTCCGGAAAAGAATGAATTTGTTTTAGATAATTAGCTATTAGCGGGAATTTTTCTCTCTCTTCCGGCGCATAATCTTTAAGTGCTCTGGCAATATCGATAAATTCTTTGATATTCAAAAGCTGCATCGGTTCCAAAAATATACCTTCAATTTTTGACCGTTCAAACAGCCCGCTGATATCATCGAGACGAAAGAGGGGAAAGGCCGAGCCGAAGCGAATAATATCTTTCATCTCGGCGGTTTCATCAAGCCGGCTCCGAATTTCGTCAGAGTCGGTCAACGGTGCTATCTCATCAACAAGCCTCATGCCGAAATGAGTCAGGCAGAGTCCCCGGAGAATAGATATTATCTTGGGATATTCTAAAACATCAAGGCTATGATTATCAAATTCATACATATTTTATTTCACACCAATAAAAAAGCCGGTTATTACCGGCTTGAATATAAGATTTTTTGTCGGAAATTCAAAACAGGATTATAACTATTATTGCTTCGATCCAAAAAAGCGGTCCATCTGATAAATTACCCGATACACCTGTTCGCGTGAATCTGACAACTTCTGGCGTTCCTCCTGCGACATCGTTCCCGATGGCCGCTGCAGTAATGCTGTTTCGATTTTCGGCATAAATTCAGGGTTATTGGGATGCAAACCGGAACTGCCTTCATATAGAACCGGCAACGTTTTGGCGAAAGTCGGGCCGAGGAATGATTCCTCAAAATCGACATAAAACCGTTCCGGCATCGGCATCAAAAAGACAACAAAAACGCAGAAGCTTATAATCACCCAACCTCTGACAAAACCGACCAGTGCTCCGCCAAGCTGATCTTTCTTGCCGAGTTTTTGCATGTTGGCAAATTTGTAAAACACCATCGCGACTAATTTGAAGATGGCATAAATAAAAGCAAGAAGTAAAACAAATGAAATAATAGCTGTCACCAGAGGCGAACCGCCCAACTGTTCATACACTTTGACCGCTATTAAATCGATATAGTTGACTGATAAAATTACCGCTGTTGTCAATACTAATAGTGCCATCAGTTCCCGGATCAATCCTTTTTTAGAGCCAACGACTAATGATGCTACCAGTAATATTAATAAAACTATATCAACCCAATTCATATTAAACTCCCCTGTTTAATGTCCAATTAACCCAAAAGGTCACTCTTCGGGTTTTGATAACAATTCTGCGGCAATTTTATTAACGATTTTGCCGTCGGCCTTGCCCTTGATCTCAGGCATCACCTCTTTCATGATCAGTCCCATTTTCGCCGGAGAATCGGCGCCGGTTTTTTCAATTGCCCGGGCGATTATTTCCCTTAGTTTTTCATCGGATAACTGCTCCGGAAGATACTCTTTGATTACCTCGAGTTCAGCCGTTTCTTTGTCAACCAGATCCTGGCGACCGCCGGCCTGGAACTGCTCGATCGAATCACGCCGTTTTTTGGCATTAAAGGCAAGAACCGCGGTGACCTCTTCGTCGGTCAGTTCCTCACCTTTATCAATCTGTTTATACTTTATATCTGATTTAAGGCCCCGAAACATAGTGACTTTATCACTTTCATGATTCTTCAGGGCCTTAATTAAATCTTCGTCAATGCGTTTCAAAAGAGACATTTAGTTTCTTTCCAAATTCATTTTCTTCATCTTACGACGAGCCGCATTATTCTTTCTTTTTTTTCTTTCAGATGGTTTCTCAAAATGCTGGTGCTTTTTTATGTCAGAAAGGATTCCTGTTTTTTCACAGAACTTGTTAAAACGGCGAAGGGCTTTTTCAAAAGATTCATCATCGCGAACCTTAACGCCTGTCATCTACATCCCCCCCTTCTGACAATTCAAAATTTTGTAAATTACTTGTTTCATACCGCTTAAGTATAACTCTTTAAAATTCCATGTCAATAAAAAACCGCGCCCCAAAATTATCTCATATCCTCTATGTTTCGGCATAATTGGGCCGTTTCTGATGTTTATCCCCTGATGTGCCCGGTTAATCCTCAGATTGACCGGGCAAACTGTAAACTTTCTTATACTACAGTGTGAGCCCTATTCCCAAGGATGCCGACAGTTGAAACAATTTTAAATTATCTCCATAACCCAAAGAGTCGATAAATGGCTTTTTCATATGGTCTAATATGTAATATTCATCTGGATTTACATCCGATAATGATTTTGTCTGTTGTTTATTGAATCTAAAATCAAAAAATATTTCAATATTCCCCGATGAATAAGACATATCAAAGCCAATAATTGAGTCGAAGGTGAACTTTTGGAAATTGGTTATTTCCGCGACTTCCGATACATAATCTGCCACATTTTTGTATTCATTCACCATTGTAAAAGAACTATCATAATCAGTTTTTGCAGATAATGTGTAGTTCGCAGATGTACCCGTATATATCGAATAGTCTAGCCCCAGAAATGAAGGTAATTGATATTTTATGAGTAATGGCAATTCAACACTTTCTATTCCAATTTTATGATTTGAAGAAATTGTAACTTCATCTATCACATTTGTATATTTGTAAAATGATTTACTGAATTTATATGTATGGAGATAAAGTTCAAATTGCACTTGAAAGTT
>JAQBFG010000013.1:0-31515 GCA_032123495.1 Candidatus Zixiibacteriota bacterium
CCAGTCCATCTTTTTTTGCCGACATCAAGGCACCATCGGCATATGAAAACATCTCCTGAGCAATTTCCTTGATCGTTTTGTTCTCAAATCCGGGCTCATACTTTT
This sequence comes from Candidatus Zixiibacteriota bacterium, assembly GCA_032123495.1. Classification (GTDB taxonomy): domain Bacteria; phylum Zixibacteria; class MSB-5A5; order GN15; family PGXB01; genus JAAERC01. The sequence goes on from JAQBFG010000013.1 coordinate 106, forward strand.
TAATAAAAAAGGCGTTCTCAGCAAACCGGGCACAATCGAAAAAGAAATTGATACCATACTTTTTGCAAATCCTTGAGGCCTCTTTGATATTGGCCATCGAGACCGCCTGTCCGCCGGTCGAATTGTTGGTCACGGTCATAAAAACAACCGGAATTTTTTCAGGAGTTTTCTCTTCGATAAAACTTTCCAGCTTACCGGTGTCCATGTTCCCTTTAAATGGAATCTCATCATCAAGTACCGCTTCCGGGCAGGGCAGATTTATCGCAAATCCTCCCTTATGCGCCACGTTAGCTCCGGTAGTGTCAAAATGAGTATTGTTTGGAACGTAATCACCTTTTTTGACCACGGTCGAGAAGAAAACATTTTCGGCCACTCGTCCCTGATGAACCGGGAGAATATATTCTTTGCCGGTTATCTCTTTGACAATTTTCTCGAAACGATAAAACGAAGTTGCTCCGGCGTATGATTCATCGCCCAACATCACGGCCGCCCATTGGTTTTTTGACATCGCCCCGGTTCCGGAGTCGGTCAAAAGGTCGATATAGATCTCTTCGGCTTTTATCTTAAAGCTGTTATATTTGGCCCGCTTCAGTATTTCTTCTCTCTGTTTGCGCGGTAACAGGACAATCGGTTCAATTGATTTTATTCGAAAAGGTTCTGACGGATGTCTTTCTTCTAACACATTTCCTCCACGGAAGTTTATAATTTATCTGGACTGAAGGTAACACAAAATCATACTTTTTTCAAGCTGAATTCGGCTTTTACCGATCCGGTTAAAAGATTCATGTTGTTTCGAATCTCAGCCTGATAATAATCTTTCAGATGTTCCGCCTTTTCAATATCCTCGATTAAACCTAATTGTTTAAGAAGTTCAACAATAACCGGATAAAGCGCCCGCTGGTTGCCATCGTGAATTTTAATAACTATTCCAATTGCAGGGTCACGGAACCCCATCCCCTGAATCGATTCTGCGCCGATTTTACAGACGACATTATTCGGAAAGCTTTTCATCAGCGCCAGATCAAACCTTCCCTCGCCGGAAAACATCACCGGGTAGGCCATCATCGCGTCCCGAATTCGTTCTAACGCTTTGGTTTCGGTTTCATCTTTGCCAACTGCTGAGGCGAGTTTGCGAAAAGCGATTGCAGTGTGGATCATCGGCAGACCAAAATTCGGCGCCGAGCAGCCGTCGGTTCCGAGAACTATTTTGTCTTTTGGGTATTCGTACATCCCGGCGACAGCGTCAAGAACCATCTGCTGGACTTTGCCGTTCGGATTTATGTATTCGGCCGGATCCTCACCCAGAAATTTTGACAGCGCCAAAAATCCGGAATGTTTACCGGAACAGTTATGACGCAAAAAATCCAGATGTTCATCTTTGGTTGGGAATTCGTTTCTCATCATCATCCCAAGCGGCCAATGACAACCGCATTTGAGATGTTCGGGGCTGTTTCCAGCCGCTTCCAGATTTGATATCACTACGTCACGATGTTCATCAGAGCCGACATGCGACCCGCACATAATAGCCAATTGTTTCGGAGTGAATCCAAAATGGTCGGCCGCACCAGAGGTTACAGTCGGCAGAAGTTGAAACGGTTTTGGTGATGATCGTGCAAATGTAAAAAACTGAGGATCACCAAGATAATGAGTCAGATCACCTTCACTGTTGACTACTGCGATCGAACCATAATGAATCGCCTCGACACCATCACCGCGATACACTTTGGCGACGATCTCAGCTTTATCCGGTTTTTCTATTTCTTTATTCATTTTGTATATCCTTAAATAATCTTGTTAATGGTGAGCCGGGCGCCTGAATATCGAGATTCATAAAATATCCAAAGGCGGTTTGGTATGTTTCATATCCTGATTTTTTCAATCGCTCTTCGGCGCTGTCGAAAATCTGTTTGGTGATTTCGGATGATGCTTTGCTGTCTGACAGATGCGTGAATGAGTGCAGAATAATCCTTTCGGTCCCGTTTTTGCGTGCCGCCCATTTGAGATTTTTTATTAATTTAGTTTCGATGTATGTCGCGTTTTCTTCATCTTTTTCCTCGACATCAATAAACCCAACGAGACAGTTTTCGAATGTTTCAGATTTATCAATTTCCGGAACCGTATCAAGTGTCCGCATACTTGTCTGATATCCAAACCTGGTGCAGTATATCATTAATAGTTTCATAATAATCCTGTAGGTCGGGTTCTGAGCGTAACAAAGTGAAGCGAAAAACCCGACATATCCTTTTATATTGTCGGGTTTCTCTCTTCGTTTTACTTCGTTCGGAACCCGACCTACCTAATTCAATTGACCTGTAGTATGTCAGAAATGTGGGGAATTATCAAGCGGATTTTTGAAACAACTATCAAAATGTATTGATAATTCTGAAATTGATCTTGCCCCATTAAAATCTGTAGAATTTATATCATGGAATTCCACAAAGCTAACTTTTGTTTCAACATCATATTCACCAAGAGCATCATCCAACAATAGATACCCAATACTTGAATATATTTCATGTTCATCTTTATTATAACCATTAATAAACAGTTGAATGCCGACCTTATCTTTAACACTATAAAGTTTATAGAAGATATCGGGTTCTGATACAGATTTCCCTCCATAGCTTATACTATGAATATTTCTTCTAGGACGAAATTTAATAAAATTCCAGTTTTTTAAATAGGGAGCCAAGCCGAATAAGGTTTTAACCGCCGGAAATGCATCTATAATACCATCGGCCGATATAACAAAATCCCGTTTCCCGTCTTCCTCAATAGGTCCAATTTCAAAAGTTAGATGTGGATTGATTTTATTTATCTCATTGGAGATTAAATCAAAAATACGTTCCGTATCATCTTCAAAATTATATATTAATTTATCATTATCATAAAACCACTTCCAAAATAATCCTTCTTGTGAATTATCGTAAAACATATGCTTAACCCGCAATTAAATGATGTAACTTCCAAAACATATTACGGAAAAAATATTTGACATTTATTGTTTCACCCCCACCAAATACAATCGTTTGGAGCGGAATTCGAATGGCTCGCCTTCAACTGAACCGTACGCTTTGAGATTATCAAATCCGGCTGATTTGAACATTTCACACATATCGCTGTATCTATAAATGCGCATCGAGCTGTACTGCACGGTTATTTCATTGCCTCGGATAATTGTCCATTCGCTGTTGATACGATTGTTTTCGATATCATAGCTGCGGTCATCGAGAACAATACTGCTGCCGATCCGACGCCAATCTTTTCTTTGAAACATCGGGAACAGCGATTCGGCCACATGACAAAACAGCAGAAACCGTCCGCCCGGTTTGAGCGTATCATAAACCGATTTGATAAATTTTTCGTTTTCGTCATCATCGAAATATCCAAAAGATCCGCCGACACATAAGGCGGCATCAAATTCACTAATCCACGGCGGCTTGCGCATGTCACTTCTGTGAAGCGCTACACCAAGCTTGCGTTCTGTTGCAACCTTCTGGCAGATATCAAGATACGGCTTCGTGAAGTCAAGCCCGGTCATATTGCAGCCATATTCGGCCAGTTCGAGAGTTAATCGACCAAGCCCGCAGGGAATGTCTAAGACTTTTTCGTCAGGTTTTAAGTTTAAGGCATTAATTATAAAATCAACTTCGGCATTGGTTTCCTCGGGTGAAAGGAAATTTTGTTGAATATCCAAAAACGGGCCGTCAAAAAATTTCTCATACCATTTTTCGTAACTCATATAATCCCCCGGATATTTATTGGCAAACAGTATTTGATAAATATATTATTAATAATATACTTATTTGAATATGCTGCAATCAAAAAGATTATTTGAAATTGATATATTCTTTGGTACCAATATCAAATTTATTGGTGGTCTTGATCGCATCACTGGGACAATTGTAAAGACAGGTATTACACAAAATACATTCGGTCGATAAAATCCGCTGGTTATTTCTTGAATAGTCAAGCAGCTTGATATTCATCGGGCAGTTCTCCTCACAGATCTCGCACTCATCACAGAGTTCGTTATCGATCTGCTGTTTCGACATCGAAAACCGCGAGAGTATTTTCTGCGTGACCGGAATCGGGCAGATATATTTGCAGAAAGCCCTATTATCTTTTAATAAAGCAGCAAGCATAATCGCCAAAAGATAATAAGCGGTATTGCCGATTATCAGCCAATAGAATTGCGCTTCATAATGGTCTCTGGGGCTATAGTCATACAGAAATATCAAGGCAACTACGCCAGCGGTTGCAATGGCAAAATGAATATATCGAATTAGTCCGAAATATTTTATCCGTCCGTTTTTTGGCGCTTTCCATGGAAAGAAATCAAGTACCATCATCGTCCAGCAGGCCCATCCGCACCAAGCTCGTCCAAAAACCAGCGGCCCAATAAGTTTGGCTATAACATAATGCAACGTTGCGCCACTAAATACGCCGGCAAACAGATAAAAATAAAATCCCTCGATCTGCATATTCTCATGCCCCAACAGACCCAAAAAGCCGAACATAAAGAGACCGATCAATAACTGTGTGATTCGTCTGCCCCGCGGTTTGTACTTATCTATTAAGCCATCGGTAACAATAGCGCCAATTGCGATCGCCAATCCGATATAACCAAAAATGAAGATATAGAAAGCTCCACCAGTAGCCAGATACCGCCAAATACCGATTGCGAAAAATATCCCCGGCCAGATCATTGCCTCCAATAGATTTTTGGTCTTAAGTTGAAATATTTTTTCTTTCAAAATTATCCCTAAATATTTTTGTTTTTTCTAATTACGATATCTTTTTGATATGATTCATTTGCATTTAAATAATTTTATAATATTTTAGACATCAGAAAAAAGTATGTTCGATCAATATTTTTGTTCCAATACCTATCAGGATTATACCGCCGGCAATTTCAACTTTATTTCCCAGAATTTTTGCCAATCCATTACCGGCAAAAAAGGCCATAAATGATAAAACAGCCGTGATAATTCCGATCATAATCACCGGAAACAGTATTGATATATTTAGAAAGGCAAAACCGACGCCAACTGCCAGAGCATCAATACTGGTGGCTATAGCGAGTGTAAAAAGCACCGGGTAGGTCAGACGCAAACATCGATCATGATCGGAGTCGTGCCGAGTGGAATCATAAATCATTTTACCTCCGATAAAAACCAGTAAAGCAAAAGCGATCCAATGATCCAGTTCGGTAATGATGTCTCTTAATGCGACCCCGGCATACCAACCAATAACCGGCATAAAGCCCTGGAAAAAGCCAAAAAAAAGTGCGATTTTTATCGCATTTAATAATCTTCTGGCAATCAGCGTTGAACCACAGGTAATAGATACCGCTGTGGCGTCCATCGCCAAAGCGATTCCAATTAATACTATTTCAAGTCCGCCCATGCAACATATTACTCAAAAGAAGGCAGAAGTCAATAACTCCCGCCTCCGAAAGGCAGCTAATTTCATTCTAAAATAATCAATTTCAACCGGTTGTTTTTAATTTGCCGGTCAGTTTGGCCCAGAGCGATTTCATCTTCAATTTACCGATTGCGCCGGTCGGATCAAGGTCTTTGGGGCAGACCTGCTGACAGTTAAAGATCGTGTGACAGCGAAAGATACCGGCATCATTGGCGACAAAAGCCAACCGCTCATTAGTATTGCCGTCGCGGGAATCATCTATAAAACGAAGCGCCTTTAACAAAGCATGAGGGCCAAGATATTTTTCATCGGTTCCAACGACCGGGCATGATCCATAACATGACGCACACAAAATACAATCAACCAGAATATCGAGTTTCTTCCTTTCACGTGGTGTCTGGGCATATTCACGCGGACCTGGTGCATTTTGGGGAATAAGATACGGTTTAATCGCTTCGTACTGCGCAAAAAACGGATCGAGATCAACAACCATATCCCGGATAACTTTCATGTGCGCCAGCGGACGAATGGTTATTTTATTACCAAGGGACGCAACCTGTGTTTCACAAGCGAGACCGTACTGACCATCAATATGCATGGCGCAGGAACCGCAGACACCCATCCGGCACGACGAACGAAAAGCGAGAGTCGGATCAAGATTCTCCAGAATATAATAAAGAGCCTCAAGAACAGTCATCCCTTTATGATCAGGGACTTCATAATCCTGAAAATAGGGAGGATCACTTTTATCCGGGTTATATCTGAACACTTTGAAAGTCGGCATCTTAATACTTCCTTTCTTCAGGTTCATACTTGCCCATCGTTACCGGTTTATATGTGATCTCCGGGTTCGAAGGATGATAGGTGTGCAAAGTATGTTTCAGCCACTCGTCATCAAGCCGTTTATTATAATCAATACGGTAATGCGCCCCGCGTGATTCGGTGCGGTTCAAGGCTCCGGTAGCGATAGCAAGTGCTGCATCAAGATTTCCGGCGATCTCGGTGACCCAGAGAAAATCATAATTGAATTTTCCGGTATTGGGAATCGGCCGCAGGTTCTCGAATTTTATCTTCAGCATTTTGATCTCATTAACCGCCGCTTTCATATCAGTTTCGTTTCTAAAAATACCGATCTTTTCATTCATCACTTTTGAGAGAGCATTTCTTATATCATAAGGATTTGCTTTACCTTCAGAAGATTGCAGTTTTCGGTACCTGTCTTTTTCAGCATCCAGCCCGTCATTTAGGGCGTCGGTATCAACCGTCTGCGACATCCCTTTCACCATACCGGCGACATACTTTCCGGTTTGAGTCCCAAAAACAATCGTATCAAGCAGTGAATTACCGCCCAAACGATTAGCACCATGCACCGAAACACAGGCACATTCGCCAGCAGCGTAAAATCCTTCAAGCGATGTTTCCCCGTTTTTATCGCAGTCGATACCACCCATCGTGTAATGATTGGCCGGATGAATCGGTATCGGCGTTTTTATCGGATCGATATTCTTAAATTTCAAACAGATCTCACGAATACCGGGGAGCTTTTCTTTGATTTTCTGTTCCCCAAGATGCCGCAGATCAAGATGCACATAATGATCCTCAAAGCCGCGCCCCTCGTTGATCTCGGTCTGAATCGAACGGGCAACAATATCACGAGGCGCCAGTTCCATTATTTTTTCAGAGACATAATTTTTCATAAACCGTTCGCCCCGGTTGTTAAGAAGATAACCGCCTTCACCGCGGCATCCTTCGGTCATCAGAATCGATGAACCCTCCAGGCCGGTTGGATGAAACTGAATAAACTCCATATCCTTGAGTGCAACACCAGCCCAATATGGAATAGCAAGTCCTAATCCGGTCGAGGCATGCGCATTGGTCGTATTGATTGAATAAACTCGTCCCGAACCGCCGGTGGCAAAAATGACCGCATTTCCGGCAATCGTTTCAAACTCGCCGGTGTGAAGATTGAGTGCAATAACACCGGTGCACCGACCATTTTTTACCGCAAGTTTGGTAACAAAATGTTCATACAAAACATCAATGTTTCGTTTGACCACTTGCTCATAGCAGGTATGGAGCATATACAACCCGGTGCGATCAGCACCATAACAGGTCCGAGGAAAACCGGCTCCGCCAAACGGGCGCTGAGCAATTGAACCATCCTCATATCGTGAAAACGGACAACCCCAGTGCTCAAACTCAATAATGGTCTCGGGCGCCAAATTTGCCATTAATTCAACCGCATCCTGATCGGCCAGAAAATCGGAACCTTTGATAGTGTCGTAAGCATGTCGTTCGGGAGTATCATCATGTCCATCGGGATGGTTCCCCAAAGCAGCATTAACTCCGCCCTGAGCAGCACCTGAGTGTGATCTAACGGGATGAATTTTCGAGACCAGACCGACTTTTACTCCGGCATCAAACGCCGCAATCGCCGCCCGCAATCCGGCCAGTCCGCCGCCGACAATAATAACATCATAAAACATATCAACCCCCCACCGGATAGTTAGCGGGATTGAATTTTGGCCATATTGACAAAATCGTAACAACCATCAAGGCTATAAATATTATAACAATTATCCAGAAAATTGATTTATGCATTCGTGACCAACCAAAGAAATCGGCCAATGTTATTCTCAGACCGTTTAACATGTGAATAAAAACTCCTGCAATTAAAAATATCTCAAGGACAGCAAAAAACGGATTCTGTACCGCACCCATCCGCTCATTAAAAGCCGCTTTGCCAGATATCGCCGATGACAACACAAAAGTGTGCATCAAAAGATATATGGCTAAGCCGATACCAGTCAGACGGTGCAGCCAGTATGAGAAACTACCGACATTTTTATTCAGAGCAGCATCGCTGATAGTTTCCTGTAATTTATTATTACTCATGAATCACCGCCCCCCTTAAAAGAGATTCTTTAATGTGAAGAAACCGGTGATTATAAGAGCCGCCGCAAAGATCCAGAAAACTGCTTTGATCAAAATCGACAGTTTTCCGGGAATCCTGTAATCGGCGATTATTGCCCATAAACCATTGAGGGCATGAAAAACAACAAACGGAACAAACAGAGAATAATATACTTTCCAGAAACCAGATGCGGCCAGATTCGAACGGACAGAATCGAAATTTATCAAACCGGTTGATGTGATATCATGAAAGAGGTGATGCACATTCAAATGTGTCACCAAAAAAAAGCCAAGAAACAAGCCGGAAAGACGCTGAAACATCCATATCCACATGCTCTGGCTTGATGTTTTTACCGCCATTAACCTCTCCTTTTGAATTAAGGAAATCCACAAATTAATGCATCATATTAGCCTTTTTCAGAAGAGCTTGTCAAGAGATATATTAGAGAGGTCAGGCAGTAATAATAAACGACCTCAAGTAAATAATTAACCCCGGCCAATCATACAGAATCTCTTTATATTGCCGGGAAGAGCTGTGAAATATCGACATACACCAAATATTTTTTGATCAGATCATTTTCTAATATTACTTTAGCGGTGTAATTCTATCAGAGATATTCCAAAGAAATAAGAATAAAAAATCAGTACCAGATTTGGCTGCCGTTTTCAAATGTAAAAATACGTTCCTCGTTATCGGAATCTTCCGCAACCAGCCAATAAAGATATCCTTCGGGGACATTTTCGAATGCCAGCGGGCCATCGCTCGCAATGGACGTTCCCAGCGACTGCCATCCATCCAACCAATAAGAAAGTTCATACTTCCGCCCTGGTGTCAAAAACGTCTGGCTGATTCCATCGGTCGATTTTTCCTGCTTACGATAAGTAGTCGAAATCAACGGCAGCGTCTTTTTATTTTCATTCTTCGGCCGAAGTTTCTCGAAATCGCAATTGTTTTCAAGAATAAACGGCGCACCAAAAGGTAATATCTCTTCATTTACATACAATGCCGGAAGGTAGGCGATATTTGTCCCCATATCGGTAAATAGCGCTGAGCCATTTTCGATTCTTCCCCAGTGAATCGGCTTCCACTCTCCGGAATTAAAAACGCAGAGATAGGCAATATCAATTGAGTCATCAATCTTTTCTTCAAATTTGACTTCGACATCGCAAACATTTGTGTACTGTGAGGTGACATCGATATAATTCTTACCGGCAAGCCAGCCCGGCATCTTCTCCTGCTTTCGCTTTTGAAAAACAAGATTATCTTTCTGTTTACCAAAAGTTTTCCGGTATGCTTTGCCCAGTTTATTGGCCAGATGATACTCCCCCGGATTACTTTCGGCTCCCATAAACGGAATCGCTTTTCCGTCAGATGTAACAATGGCGTTCCAGGCGTGGTTATTCCCGGTGTTTGCCCAATATGGCGAATAATCACTGGTAACCGCCAAGCCGTTGGCCCGCATGGCGTAGATCGTGACATTGGTCATATCTTCGCATCGCCCCAGACCGTTTGACATCATTTCGGACAGTCCCAGATCGGTTGGATGATAATAATAGCGCGGATCAAACCGAAACCATGAAATAATATCATCATTGATTAAAGCTGCAGCCTCAACCGGATCGGTTCTGTCGGACATACCAGCTTCTATTTCAATATATTTATCCCAAAACGTTTGCCGCCATTCCTCCAGCGGTTCGTTGCTACCGCGATATGGCAGGATATATTCACAAAAATTTTCAAACGAAAGTGACTTTGCCCATGGTTTCTCGCGCCAGGCTTTAAAAGCATAATCTATCTGCTTAATTAAGAATTCGGATTTGATTTTGTCCAAATCATTTATCTTCTCATTTCTCTCAAAATCAAGCATTCCATACTCAGATTCCAGACTGTCGGCCGCCGCTGTCAGACTTTCGTAATCTTTATAATCAAGAACATCAAAAGCGACCGTTGTCCCCATCGTGTCAATCATGTTATAGGTCACATGGCAGTGCCCTTCCATGTTGGCTATCAAATATAAAGCGGCAGTTTGTTTAAGAGAATCATCACCGGAAGCATAATGTGTTAGTACTTTTTCCAATTCGATCCGATTATCACCGGCCATTTTAAGAACTTCAGTTATCTCGTCTGAATAGGGCGACCCGCCGCAAACAAGCAAACTGGAAGCAAACACAAATAAGAATATAATAAGAGTATAATTAGTCAGCATTCTATGCATTACAACCTCCCAGAAAATTATAATACGAGACTATTAAAATTTCAGTCTTGAAATAATCTCGACTGCCTTTTCGCACTCTTCACGGCTGACATCAAGATGGGTGACAAAACGAACCGTTGTTGGATCAAATGGTAATGCAAAAACACCATTTTCATCCAAGGTCCTAATCACCTCATTCGATTTTTTTCCAGTTTTGGATATATTGGCAATAACTATATTAGTTTGAATCCGCGGCATATCAACGTCGAAACCCTCTATATTATTTAATCCTTCGGCAAGAAGTCGAGCATTGGCATGGTCATCGGCCAATCGTTTGATATTATTATCGAGCGCATATATCGCCGCCGCCGCAATGATCCCAACCTGACGCATGGCACCGCCAAACAGTTTCCGATTGCGCCGCGCCTTCACAATAAAATCGCGTGACCCAAGCATCATCGAACCTATTGGCGCTCCCAAACCTTTGGAGAAACAAACCGAGACCGAATCAAACGGAGCGACCCAATCGGCCAAAGGTATCCCGGTCGCAACATGGGCATTCCAGAGCCTGGCCCCATCAAGATGCATCAGCAGATTATGTTTATCGGCGACTTTTCTGATTTTTAGTATTTCGTCAAGCGGACAGATAGTTCCGCCATGACGATTATGAGTGTTTTCGATTGTCACTATTTTTGTTTTTGGCGTATGGATATCGTCATGCCTGATATTTGCTTCTATTTCTTCGGCAGTCATGACACCATATTCGGTCGTGAGCAGATTAATCATCAGCGATGAGTGCACCGCCGGGCCACCGGTTTCATAATTGACAATATGGCATTCCCGCTCGCAGATCATCTCCCAGCCCGGCTCCGACAATGTTTTCAGCGCTAACTGATTGCTCATGGTACCAGAGGGAACAAAAAGTGCCGCATCCTTGCGAAACATCTCGGCGGTCTTTTCCTGAAGAAGATTGAGAGTTGGATCATCCCCAAAAACGTCGTCACCGACTTCGGCGGTAAATATCGCCTCTCTCATTTCCGGTGATGGTTTCGTGATCGTATCGGATCTAAGATCAATTTTTGTCTTTTTCATAAATCACTTCTTTTGTATCTATTAAATCAATTCAATTTATCAGATTATGAATAATAAAAGATGCATCACCAACCCACTGACCAGCGGGACAGTAAGATTATCATCAATTGTTAAAGAGAAAGCCTCGGTAATCGTTGCCACCGCGGCACCAATCAATCCGATTGTTATCGGCAAGTCAGGAATAAAATAGGCAGTAATAATCGCCGTCACCAAAAATGCAAAAGAGCCTTCAAGCGATTTTCGCCCGTATTTATGTTTTCCGAACTTCCGTCCGATCAGAGCAGCAGCACTATCTCCAGTCATAATAAAGGCGAGCGCCGCTATCGCCACCGGCTTATCAAACAGCGCAACAACCAGACAAACCGTGGTCAGAATATATGCCGCACCGGTAAAATCGCCTTTGACTTCATGCTCTCTCGCCATTGAGGAAATCAGCGGTTTGAAAAGGCTCCAGAATCGCCATCCGCGCAAACGAGAGATATCGATAAATATCATCCCAATCGCAATCGGAATCATAATCGAGAGCATTTCAAACCGGCTCAAATTGAAATAGTAATAGCCGCCGGGAATAATCAGTGCTCCCAAATGAGTTAGTTTTCGGTAGAGTTCTTTCCGAAAAGGTATCTGATTTTTTTGTTTATTCTCCACAACCTGCAAAAGTTTTATTGCTTGCGTTCAGCGACTGGTGGAAGTTTCAATTTCTTGATAGTATCTAAATAATATGTTACGTCATGCTTGCTAAGCAAGTCCTGCTGCCATTTCTTTCGGGTTTCACTTTGGTGTTCCTGACGTAAAGTTGCTGATATTTGATTGCGAACCTGATCAAGTGTTTTGTTCATCTGCTTGTCAACAACATATATAATATGATAACCCCATTCCGTTTTGACCGGATGGGAGACGGTCCCTTTGCCAGTTCTTAACGCCAATTTATAGAACTCATCCGGCATTTCCCCCTCACCGATAAATCCCAAATCGGCCGCAGCGACTCTGATTTCTTCAGCACCGGGATAATTCTCTCTGGCCAATTCAAGGAAATCGACTCCTGACATCGCCTGATCCCTCAAAAATTCACCAAAAATGGAATCTTTAACAATAATATGCTGAACATTGACAGGTTTCTTCAAAATATATTCTTCAATATGCTGATTGTAATATTCCTCAATTTGGCTTTCTGCCGGATTATACCCAACATCGGTACTTTTGGAGCCTATTTTCCGTCTGGCAAATTTATGATACAACTCTTTTCTTGCCAAAACCATTGTGGAATCGTTGTTAACCCCAAGATCATCTCCTGCCTGCGTAATAAGTAACTGCCCTGCTTTTCTTTTAAGCCCGAGCTTAAGATCATCAAAGGTGAGAGAATCCAACCCTGCCGCCCTTTTATAATCAAATAAATAATCGGTCAACCCAAAGAAATCAATAGTATCCCTATTATTAACAGTAACCGCCCAAACCGAATCAGGGACAGACCCGGCTGTAGCTTTTAAGGCTGAATCATTAAATTCAAATTCGGCAATAGTTCTGATAGAATCTATAAACTTAATACTTGCGTCACGAGCTAAATTATTTAAAAGCTGGTTATAGGCCTGCTGATAAACTGTATCCAGAGGTAAAGTCGTGGAATCAATAAAATCAGTTAGCTGAGCCAGATGCCAGCCATCTCTGGTCTCAAACGGTTGAGAAACATCATCAACTCCCAACGTGCAAACAGCCGCCTCAAATTCGGTAGCATAGGTTTTTCTCTGAAAATATCCGAGATCGCCATAAATTTCTCCTGATCCCCGATGCATTGAATATTGATAAGCAAGGTCACCAAAGGTCGTTGTTGAGTCTATTTTTGTTCTGTATTCCGTCAATAGTGATTGCGATATAGAATCAAGCTCTTCATCTGTAAAATCTTTATATGTGGCAGAATCTTCACCATAACGCAATCCTTCGGGAGAAACCATAAGATGGGAAACTCGAAATTGCTGGAGTTGCTTAAAATTATTTAGATTATTTTGATAATACTCGGCAACTTGAAGCGTATCAATTTTGATTGGATCGATAATGATCTTCCTAAAAAGATAATCAACATAAATCGCCTGAAATTCATCTTTAAAACGGCGATATTGACCATAATCATCCTCAACTCTAACGCTCCATGCCTCCAAAGAAGAAATCGAATCAATGACTACTCCAAAAAGAGTATCAAAATATGTAGATGAGTCAAGATACCCACCTTCCCTTAAAAGATCACTTTGCATCAGCCGCTTATATAACTCAGAAGCCATGATATTGGTATTTGAATCTATTTGGGCAATAACAAAATCATTCTCTTCAATATTAATCTCGCTAAAATCTGATTTCTTGCATCCCCAGAAGGACAATATTAATCCGGCCAAAATAATAATTCTCAACAAGTTGCTCATAATTGCAATTCCTTATAGTTTATTCCAACGTTTAGATTTCTTTGAATTTATACAAGAATGGGGGGAAATCAAGCCAAATATTAATGAATATTTATTTATATGACAAAACTATCTGATCTCTTGGAGGCGACAGCTGATTGGCCATCCTGAATCTGATCAAATCTTAGAATAAATGAGGTTCCAAAATTAACCTCAGTATTAAATGTAAAGTCTATTCCCAAATTACTGCATAATCTCTGGACAATAGCTAAGCCGAGCCCGGTTCCCTCTTTTTTTGTGGAATAAAATGGATCAAATATTCTGTCAAGAATCTTATTTTCTATTCCCGGACCGTCATCAACAACTTTTAATACTGCTTTTTCAAAGTCATCATTTTCAATTTCAACATAAATTTCGCCCGATCGGTTTCCAATCGCCTGATAAGAGTTAATAATGAGATTTATTAATACTTGCTTGAGATGGTCTTCATCACTATAAACATACACAAACGATTCGTGCGATTTCAGCTGCAGATCTATTTGGGAATCAAACGAGGGTTGATGCCTGACAATTTCAAATACATCGCTGACCAAACGGCACAATTCAATTCTATTGAAGACGGTTCTATTGGCTCTGGCATATAGCAGAAAATCGGATAAAATATTATTGAGGCGCATCGATTCTCTGATAATAAGGTCCATCAGACGTTCATTTTCTCCAGAAAATTCAGAGGTCGCTTTGAGAAGTTCAACAGAGCCAGAAATGGCGGCCAAAGGATTTCTTATCTCATGTGCTATTGCTGCCGAAAGTTCGCCCACGGCGCTCAATTTATCGGCCACTCTGATTTTTTCTTCCATTATTTTTGTATCTGTCAGGTCTTGAAAAATTGCAATTATTCCTCGAATATCTTGATTCTCTCCGATCAATAATGATGTCGAAATTCCAAGCGGAATCGATTTCCCATAATTATCAACGATTTCAACCTCATTTCTCTGGGACCGCTCTCTCGACTGGATCGCTTTCTGAAGATTTTCGGATAATCCTGGCATTCGGGTTTGAAAAACATCTCTGAAATAACGTCCTTTCAGATCCTTCTCTTTATATCCAAGGATCTCTTCACCGGCTCGATTGAAATATATTATTTTCCCATATCTGTCTATGGTCAATAATCCGGAATTGAGATGCCGTAGAATATCATCGGTTTCCAATCTGGCCATCCGAAGCGCCAGTGATGTATCAGCCAACTGCCGATCCTTGATTTTGATTCTTTCAACAAGAAATCCGGAGATAAAAGCGATAAGATAAAAAGTCAAAATATGAAGGAATATTGAATAAAAGGCCGCATCCCGCGAATGGAAAATATTCTCAAGAGCCTTCATCGAAGACTCCGGCTGACCTATAATTGCCATTCCATACCAGATAACAATTGAAAAGGCAAGCGAAACAAGTGATGCAAACCCCAGGGTTCCGGCCAGATTATTACAAAGCGCCGCCGAAATTATTGATAGTATAAAAAGCCCTGAAAAAGCCGAGTTAATATTTCCAGTAGTATAGACAATGCTGCTGACAACTATCACTTCACAAATTGTCTGCAGCGCCGGGAAAAACCTGATCAGGAGATTTACGCTCATCCATTTTCGCAACACAAAAATAGCTGGCAGGAAAAGTGTAATTAAGGCATAGGCAAAATAGAAAAATTTTAGATGACCCGGATAATTTAATCCAAAGATAACAATCCCGGAAATAAGAATAAACGTGATTAATCTTGGAATAAGAATCCAACCAGCTCTTTGTATGGTCGAAAAATACTTCATGGCAAAATAAAAGGGCGCCGAAATACCGGCGCCCTCTCATCCAAAATTCCTTTTAGATCTGTCCGATAATATCAAACATCGGTAAATACATGGCGACCAAAATACCGCCAATAACCGCACCCATCAAAACAATAATTACCGGTTCAATTAGCGAAGTCATGGCACTAACAGCCGCATCAACTTCTTCATCATAAAAATCGGCAATTTTACTTAACATGTCGTCAAGTCCGCCGGTTTTTTCACCGACCGATATCATCTGTGTCACCATTGGTGGAAAAACGCCGGAATCCTTGAGCGGACCGGTAATCGTATCACCCTCAGCAATAGCAACAACTGCCTTTTTAATGGCGCCGGCAACCACCATGTTTCCAGCCGTTTTGGCTGTAACATTCATTGCATCAATAATTGAGACACCAGATGAAAGCAGTGTTCCCAGTGTTCTGGTAAATCGAGCAACACTCGCTTTACGCACCATATTTCCCATAACCGGGACCTTCAGCAAAAAGGAGTCAAAGATGGCCCGCCCCGATTCGGTTCTTACCCAAAACACAAACGCGGTAGAAGCGACCGCCAGACCGAGTAGAATTGTTAAAAATTGCTCCTGGAGAAAATTACTTATCCCCAGAATAAACACGGTCGGACCCGGCAATTCGGCGCCCAGACTTCCAAACATATTTGAAAAGACCGGGACAATAAATGTTAACATACCAATGGTCACACCGGTGGCAACAATCATAACGACAGCCGGATAAACCATCGCACCCTTGACTTTACGAACCAGAGCATCGGCCTTTTCGCGATAAACAGCCAAACGAACAAGAATAGTATCGAGGGCACCACCCATCTCGCCGGCCTCAACCATATTGGTATAAAGTTGATCAAATACTTTCGGATGTTTAGACATGGCATCCGATAAAGTTGAACCGCTTTGCACCGATTCTTTGATCTTGCTAATAATTTTTCGTAATTCTGTACTTTCGGATTGGGAGGCAAGAATTTCCAAGCACTGCACCATCGGTAAACCAGCACCGATCATGGTGGCAAACTGCCGTGTGAAACGGGAGATATCAATTTTCTTTACACCCGTCCCAATCTTAATATTAATGTCGGCCGCCTTTTTATGGACATTGGTGACCATTATTTTATTTTGCCTTAAATGCCGCTCCAGCTCCTCCCGATTGGAAGCGGTCAGTTCGCCCTGAACTGTCGTTCCCGCTAGAGTTCTTCCCTTATATTCAAATACTGGCATAATTTATTACCTCTCCAAAAAATGCTACGCAAACGTGTGTGATTTTGCGCTGGTTAGCATTTCATTAAGCTCCTGTATATTTCCACTATAACTCATCGCGTCATTTATACTTATTTTCCCGGTATTGTAATTTTCGGCCAGCGACTGATTCATAGTCTTCATACCATACTTTTGACCGGATTGAATCATGCTGTAAATCTGATGAACCTTGTCATCTCTAATCAAAGCTCTAATGGCCGGAGTTACCGTCATTATCTCCAGACCCATAATACGACCACTTGGTATTTTGGGTATCAAGCACTGTGAAACTACCGCCTGCAAACAAAAAGATAAAGATACCCGAACCTGATCCTGCTGATTGGTCGGGAAGGCATCGATAATTCTGTTAATTGACTCGGCTGTAGAATTAGTATGCAAGGTTGCAAAAACCAGATGCCCGGTTTCGGAGATAACCAGCGCTGATTCGATGGTTTCCAAATCACGCATCTCACCAATCAAGACAACATCGGGATCTTCACGCAAAGCGTATTTTAGAGCCGAGGAAAAAGAATTTGTATCGCTGTGCACCTCTCTTTGATTAATTATCGACTGCTGATGACGGTGCAGATATTCAATCGGATCTTCAATTGTAATAATATGGCACTGACGTTCCCGATTGATTTTATCAATAATTGCCGCCAAGGTAGTAGATTTACCCGAACCGGTCGGCCCGGTTACCAATATCAACCCCCGCTGAAGTTTAGCAAAATCGGAGATCACATTCGGTAATCCCAAATCTTCAAATGACATCACTTCATACGGTATCCGTCTTAAGGCAACCGCCACATTTCCGCGCTGGACAAATACATTTCCGCGAAAACGACTCATATTCTCAATACCAAAAGAAAGATCAAGTTCGGAGTTATTTTCAAATTTGAGTCGCTGCTTCTCACTCATGATAGAGTAAGCCAGCTTTTTTGTAGTTTCGGGAGTTAATGGATCATGCGCCATTTGCAATAGCTTTCCATCCACCCGGATAACCGGAGGTGAACCTACCGTCAGATGAAGGTCAGAAGCATCGGCTTTGACCATTTCTTCCAAAAGTTGACGAAGACCAACCATATTATATTACTCCCAAAATGAGGGTTTACGGACATAATTCTATCTTTTCTATTATATCGGAAAACTTATTAAAATCTTGATGAATAATAAATTAATCTGTAATTGTAACCCATTGAAATAAAAAAACTTGAGGATGACCCCGAAAGAAAAATTCAAAGAAAATCAAGTCACTGACATTACTTCTTCAAAAGATATAACACCGTTAATCATTTTTTCAACAGCAGCCATTCTGAGAGTTCTCATACCCTCTTTTACAGCCGTATTGCGGATTTCCGTATCGGTTGCCTTTGCCAAAATTAGCTGTTCAATATCTTCTGAAATCGGCATTACTTCATAAATACCGGTTCGCCCGGCCCGACCAGTTTCGCCGCACTCAGCACATCCGTTGCCCCTAAAAGCCTTGATATCTTTAAACATACCTTTGGGGACATTCAAAGAATTAATCTGCTTTTCAGTTAACTGAATTTCTTCTTTACAACTGAGGCAGATCTTCTTGGTCATACGCTGTGCCATAATCAATCTGGTTGCAGACGAAACCAGATAATTGGGGACATTCATGTCAATCAGACGATTTATTGAAGACGGGGCATCATTGGTATGCAGCGTCGAGAAAACAAGGTGACCGGTTAACGCCGCACGAATGGCAATCTCGGCTGTTTCACCATCACGAATCTCACCAACCATTATAACATCAGGATCCTGACGCAAAAATGATCGCAGCGCGGCGGCGAAAGTCAGGCCGATATCTGATTTAACCGCAACCTGATTAATGCCATCAAAGTTAAACTCGACCGGATCCTCTGCGGTCATAATATTGGTTCCAACATGGTTAATCTGTTTCAGTGCCGAATAAAGTGTCGTCGTTTTACCAGAACCGGTTGGTCCGGTAACCAGGATAATACCAAACGGTAAATGAATCGCCTTGTCGAATTTTTCCAATGAACTCTCGGCAAATCCCAATTTGGTCATGTCAACCATAAGGGCCATCGGATCTAAAATACGCATAACGACTTTTTCGCCAAAAATGGTCGGCAGAACCGAAACACGAAGGTCAATAGTACGTTCCGAAATTTTAATTTTAATACGACCATCCTGCGGTCGTCGTCTCTCTGAAATATCAAGATCAGCCATAACTTTCAAACGGGAGACAATTGCCGCCCGGTATTTATATGGCAATGGTGCCATTTCTTTAAGTTCGCCATCAATACGGAAACGAACCCTAATTCTTTTTTCATAAGTTTCAAAATGAATATCAGAAGCACCAGACCGAATTGCATCGCCAATAATCGAATCAACCAGCTTAACCAGTGGCTTATCCTGAATCGCTGATTGCAAATCATCTTCAGATGGGCCTTCTTCAGAAGAAACAACTTCAAGATCGCTTTCCTCTTCGAGGCCTCTGGCAATTTCTGAAAAACCATTTTCATCGGCGTAGTATGTCTCAATCGCCTTAACAATCGCCTTTTCAGGTGAAATCACCGGCTGAATGGAGCATCCGGTGATAAATTTTACGGCATCAAGAACATAAATATTATTCGGGTCAGATATGGCGACAATTAAATTGCGGCCTAGCCTTGAGACGGCAATGACATTAAACTTTCTGGCTATGTCGAGCGGAATAAGTTTGACAATTTCGGGATTTAATTCGACATCGGTAAGGCGCAATGTGCCCATATTCAACTGCTTACCGACAAATCCTGAAATATCATCTTCGGAACCAACGGCACCAATTGAAACAAGCGTTTGTTCCAGCGGTATCTTGTTATCCTTCATTAAGGCCAAAGCTTTATCCAGTTGATCCTGGGTAATCTTCCCGGCCTTAACCAGCATTGTACCTAATTCAGACGACATTTTTTTCGACTCGCATATCTATTGTTTTTAGATATCCCCTTTGTAGAAACTTCGAAAATTGGGCAGTTTTTGCTTAATCCTGAAAAATATCGTCAAGCCTGTCACCTGCTGAAGATGCAAATTCGTTGTCTATTCCCGGATTGTCTTCCGCTGGCCGGTTCGCAAGCGATTCAAATACTTTACCAAGTTCAGCCGCCGCTTCTTTGGCGTACAGGCGTACCATTCCGATGGTAGTCCGATCATCAAAGATAACAACCATAATAGATCTGTCGCCAACCAGCGACATATGGATATGATCCTTTTTGCCCTGATGAAAGAGCACCGAAAATTCCGATTCTCCAACCAACCTGGCAATCTCTTTTGTTGAAGCAAAAGATCCAGCCAAAAGCGCGGCCAGCGCCGTGGTGTCCAGAGAATGGGTAAATCCCTGACGTGTAATCAGATGGCCATCCTTGTCAACCATCAAGGCACACTTGGCCTCGGCTCCTTTGAGCATTTTTCCAAGAACTGCATCAATCTTTTCAATTTCTTCTTCGTAAATAATCAGGTTGTCATCACTCACTGACGCCACCTCCTTATTTATTTAATTCCAAACAGCCGTTTAAAGAAACCGCGTTTCTTTGTGACCACGCGCGTTGAGGGCGCCATAATCGGTTTTGGCATATTGGTTTCAATATTTTTAATTTCTTGATTTTCATCCGGAATCTGCTCGGTATGAGTTTCGCTCTCCGGCGCAGAGGCGGTCGGCTGAAAATCGGAAACGGTAATTCTTCTTTCGCGACGTGACAGACCTGCTGTCGACGATCCCGGAAATGGGCGATTCGAAGCAGAGACCGGTTCCATTTCCGGAACTTCCTGCTGAATCCTTTTTATTTTATCAGTACTATTAGAAACATTCTCTTTTTCGTCAGGCAAATCAACAAGACCCGGTTCCTGTCTGATTTCAGGCCGATAGACTTCCTCTCTTGTTAATTCGGGGTTATCCACCGTCACCGGATCTGCCTTGGCAGCAATTGGAGCCGGTTCGACCTCCGAAGCTGATGGCTCCGGTGCTTCCATATCAGGAGCAACAACCGGTGCAACCGGTTGCGACGGAGTAGATGATGTCTCCGGTTGCGGTGCCTCAGCAGTCGACGATAGCTTCTGTGATTTATTACTATCTGAGGTCTGAGCTTTGGCAAGAACCAGTTTAATTATCATTTTGAGCGTATCAAAAACACCGGTCCCCTTAACCGCTTCGCCCTCAAAAGATTTCCATTTTTCAGGGTTTAATTTTGCCTCCAGGTCTTCAACTGTCATGGCTCCCGGTAAATCCCGTTTGTTATATTGAATCACAATTGGGAAATTCTTATAATCGTAACCATATTCGGCCAGATTCTCTTTAAGATTCGTTAACGATTCAATATTTTCATCCATCTTGTCAGCTTGGCTGTCGGCAACAAACACTAATCCGTCAACACCGCGCAGAACAAGCTTTCTGGTGGCATTGTAGTAAACCTGCCCGGGAACTGTATAAAGCTGAAACTTGGCCGTAAATCCATTAACCTGCCCAATATTGATCGGTAAAAAATCAAAGTAGAGCGTCCGGTCGGCCTCGGTTGCCAGCGAAATCAATTTTCCCTTGGTCGATGATGGTACCTTTTCATGGACATAAATCAGGTTGGTTGTTTTCCCCGATAGTCCCGGACCATAATAGACAATTTTACAGGTCACCTCT
This sequence comes from Candidatus Zixiibacteriota bacterium, assembly GCA_032123495.1. Lineage (GTDB taxonomy): Bacteria > Zixibacteria > MSB-5A5 > GN15 > PGXB01 > JAAERC01. The sequence continues at coordinate 21,855 of JAQBFG010000013.1, forward strand.
CGAGTTGCATAGTTTATTGATACCATAGAATTATAAATCCCTAATAATTTTGGTCTACTTATTAATCCCCAATTGGGAGATGGCATTTTTAATCTCAAGCCTTATCAGGCCGATGTTGACATCCTTCTCTGTAGTTACAACCAAAGTCCCGATACTGGCCTTGGCAAAAAACAGTTTGCCCGATGTCGCTTCAATTGTTACCTGTGATAAAGGTGCCTGTTCCAGCCGATCCATCGATTTCTGAATATTGGATGTAATCGAAGCGGCCAGAGCGCCAACTGTCTCTTCTTCAAAAGAAGCGTGCATATCAGAGGCAATAACAATGCCGTCATTACCAACTACCATCGATCCGCTTATACCGCTGGTTTTATTCAATTCTTCAAGTACTTGATACATATTTCTCCTCCGGACTTGCCGACAGTAATTTGCCATAGCGTTCGGATACATATTTACTGATCATATCTGATGCCTGTGCCAATCTGATTCCGAGAAGATCATCATCTTCCCTACCGGAAAGGACAAGCAGTGTATATTCCGCAATTTTAAGGGCATATAGTTTATCCTGGCCAAAAGTAATATCAAGCCGTTCCGGCCCGGTCACATCAGACATCCGATTCAGGATTTTTGTATTAGCCTCTTCGAGCAATAACGCTAAAGGAGCCCATTCTTCAACATTAACATCATTTCTGGAAAATGAGGACATTGTCAAACCTTCTATATCAACCACCGTCGCCAGTTTAACCGAATGATGTTCGCCAATATACCTGACTGCACGAGCGAAACCGTCAGCATCTTTGTCCACCAAAACAACCGCTTTCGGCTTTTCTGCTGATGTTGCCAAAGGAACTATTGATTCCGGCTTAACAATTATCTGCGGAGTTGTTGTCTGCGACGTTTGCGTTTGATAGACCACACTTCTCTTTTTATCGCGGCGCAACTCATCACCAGATGCCTCACCAAGAATTGCATAATAAAATGATTTTGTTGCCATTGGCGTAAATGCAATATGCAGAATAATTGCCGGTAAATATTTCGAAATGCCAAGGGTTAATGCCGCCGATAATCCGACATCATACATAATTGAAATCATTACACCAAAAACTGTTCCAATTGCAATTCGGCAAAGAAAGGTTAACCCTGCCCCCTGGAATAACTGAAATAAAGTTGAAGCGGGACGCAAAACAAAGAAAACAATCCCATAGTATATAACTTCAAATAAAGCGTATTCAAACGATCCCGAGATTAATTCGGTTCCTAATTTAGCAGGAAAAATAACCATCGGAATCACAATCAATACGCTGGAAATCAGCAGCATCAGGCGGCTGTCTTTGGGAGATACGGTCATGATTGTACCCCTGTCTTAGTAACTGGATTATCCAATTTTTCAAGGAGAGCGTTCATTCGCAATTTAAGGGTGCCAAGATTTATTTGAGAGTTTGCCTTTATTAAAAGCAGACAATCCTTTAAAGGAATCATATTGACAATCAGGTTTTCGCCCTCAATTAATAGGTTTTCATATGTGCCAAAAACGGAAACGTTCATATGTGTCTGGATTGTTTGCTCAATATCTCTGGCCAGAGCACCATAAAGGTCAGAGCCTTGATTATCAATCCATCTTGATTCGGCCACCATCCCATCATTATTAACAATCAGTGCCCCTTCAACGCCGCTGATCTCTGAAATGATATCGATTAATTCTTTGTTGTCGATAGAATCTTCATTTTTTTCAGGAGCATTTGTCTCTTCATTTTTCGGCGGGGGGACCTGTTTTTCTTTTATCTCAATTGCGGCACTTGCTTCTTGTTTTTTGGCAATATCCAATAGATTTATTACCTGTTTGTTTGACGGATCGTTTTTATGAAGCTCATCAAGTAGTTTGGTTGCCTGAGCCATATCATTCTTATTAATATATATTTCGGCCAAAAGCAAATCGGTCGTGTGGCTGTTACCTTCAAGATCAATAATCTTTCTGGCCTCAATTTCAGCCCAATCAAACATCCCCTTATCGACATTAATTCGAGCCATAACCATATGTGCCGAACCGTAGTCGGGATGTATTCTTAGCCCCGATTGGCAGATTCTGAACGCCTGATCAAGATCCCCCTTTTTGCGGTACGCTTCAGCCAGAGCCGCAAAAATCTGGGAATTTGGATTGGCATCCAATAGTTTATTGCACTTAGATATTCTATCTTCTATTTCAACCAGATCAGCCATTCTATAATATACTCCGCTTTGGCAAGGTTTTAGAATTCAATAGCTTACCATCGCATAAAAAACATATTTCTGTAATTATAACTGCCATTTTAAGTTAAGTCAATCAAATAAATTAGGCCAAAATCCTCTTGGTTTGAAATATTCCAATCAGCCAGGTTATGGTCATAAAAAGATACAAAATAGTTGCCACGTAATCTGGAACAACAAAAAGATTTATGGTCGCACTTATAATAACTATTCTGGCAAGAATTAAAAATAAAAATCCCAAAGTAAACATCTGCCAGCTTTTTGACATCAGTCCGCCCCTGACCAATGACATAATACTCATTGACCAGAATAAACAGATAATAATGCACAATAAAAGAACTATATCGACAATACCGGCTGTAGAAAGTAGTGCATCTATATTAACTGCCGCATTGGCCGTTTTTGCAAATAAAAAGCTTATCAGAAATATTCCAGATAATATATATTTTGATTTATTCATCACGAGGCACCTTTCATCAAGTTAACAACCATCGCCGCTTTTCTTATTGATTTATCAAGATTCTCATCTATATGAAATCTTTTTACCATTTCTCTTTTCATCGCCAACGGTTCGGTAATCTCTTTTTTGACCCGTCCGACTGCCTTGCGGTATATTCCGGAACCAAGAAAATAAAATACATACTCCAGCTGATTATCCAGCATATGCTCCAAGGCACTCATAACCGAATGCATTCTGACCGGGGCAGGTATTTTTAAAATGGCCCCATAAAATTTATCAAAACTGATTTTTTTATCGGCTCCGGGGTCAAAACCGGGGAAATAAATCAGGAACCCATTCCGGAAACCGGACAGATATTTATTAAACATCGGGTTTTGATCACCAACAACTTCTTCAACCAATGAACGAATTCTATAAAAGCAGTTATTATATAATGAAAACAGTATCGATACGATTACTTCCTCTTCATTATTAACAATCTCTTCTCCGGCAACAACCTGGCCGCCAGATTCAACCAATCCGGCAATGATCAGGCGGTAAAGGGCCCGATAGGTTACAAATTCACCTATTGGGGAGGCTTGAATAATATCTGGAAGAGTTCTGTCACCATTTATCAATGACAGAATTCTGAACTCATCAATGCTAAGTTTTATCTCATCTTTTTTGCTCTTGGGATTCATCGTCAGTTTGACTTTAATATCATCAGGAGGCAGGACCTTTTGAATTTCGACCCACTCATCAATGCGTCGCGTCCCCTCCATAATAACATTCATCGTACTAAGTTCAATTGTAAACTGAGCATTTCGTGGTGCGGCGTTTTCATTAAATTTGAAATCACCCTCTTCCCACGAAAAAAGATTATAAACAATCTCTTCTATCTGAAGTTTCAAACATTCTATTATTTCATCTTTTTCAAATAGATTCATGTCAACCAGGGTTGTCCCCAACTGGCGACCGGTTTGTTTATGCATCATGATAGCGCGTTCCAGATCATCCTTGGATATTTTCCCGCGCTTCAAAAGGAGGTTGCCAAAAAGATCTTCGGTCGAATTAATCGACGAAGCAAATATGATGGCACCATCCTTGAAGGCAATTTCTTTTTGCCTTGCTTTGGTCGATATTTCCAGTATTCCAGACTTCTTGCCGGTTGCCAGCAATTGAAGTATATCTGGAAAAGAGACCGTTTTTAGATTGCCAACTAAACCCATATCAAACAATATCCCTGAATATAATGATTTCCGGAACTTGTTACTATTCTGCTATTTCTTTTATTTTATCGGGAATTCGGCCGGTATTCTTAAGTCAGAAGATATTATAATTTCCGCATTTTATTTGGCGGAGTCTCCCATTTTGCATAAACAATTCAACGGCACCGACTTGGGAAATCTCAATAATCTTGAAATCGGCTGAATAATTTGAATAATTTTGGTTGATTTCATCACGAGCCGGTTTTGTCAGACGTTGACAGAGCAAATATTGAGGCAGCCTGCCAGAATCTGACAATATAGCCAAAATGTCTGATTTATCAATCACCGCTTTGACAATGATATTTATAGAGTTACTATTCTCGTACAACTGATTTACTTTTTCATTCAGTTTACTGCTGTTCAAAAAAGTTAGATTAAGCGAATCAAAACAAAATAACATAAAATTATCATTCAGGTAAGTTTGATTGTTGATAAATTTCTCAGGCAGGCCGGATTCTTCATAATATTTTACGCGTGATTTGTTAACCGACACTAAACTATCAGCATTAATATCAAAAAACAGATTTTTGGATAAAACCGGAATAAACGCATCGACAGAATCATTTTGATTTAAAATAAATAAAACCTCTTTGATAGTCGAATAATCATTTGACAAAGCAACTACTGAATAATTTTCTATATTTTTATTAGCGAGATATGGAAGCGCTGTTTTTTCTGTAATACTATAATTTTTTAGAGGTAAATCACTGGGAATAAGAAATGTCTCATCGGTTTCAGCCAATGCCACCGTTCCGCCCGATGATGAAAAGATGGTAATCTGATAATCATATTTTTCAGATAACAGATGATTAAATAGTGCAAGATTGGCGAAAATCAGACATGCAATAACAAGCAGTCGCCTTGATTGTTTTACGCCTATCGAAAAAGCCAAAAAAACCAACATCAGATAATAGGCAAGCAATTGAAAAGGGAACAGTTCAAAAGTTTGTACCATCGCCATTTTTTCTGAGCCAAACTGGTTCAATAGCAATAAGGTCAGCTGAAGAAACGGCTCAACCAATGAACCAACAAAAGAACCAAAAAGCGGCAGAAGAAATGTCGCCAGAAGAATTGTTACCTCGCCAACAACAATTATCGATACAAGAGGCACAACAAAAAGATTTGACACAAATGAGATCATCGGAAGTCGGTGAAAATAAAAGGCCGACATCGGCAAAGCGACAATCTGGGCAACAACACTGATGATTAGGGGAAAAATTAGAAGCTTATAATAAAGACGATTATGGATCGGCCTCAGATGCCGGGTAACGATTGGCGTTAGAAAAATTAATCCCCAGGCGGTCGCAAATGATAATTGAAAGCCTACATCAAAAAATTCGGTTGGTTTAATTAACAGAATTATAAGAGCTGTGGTCGCTATAATATTATTCAGATCAATTTTCCTTTGGAAGGCTTGCCCCAGAAGAATCAGTGAGGCCATGATCGAGGCCCGAACAACCGATGGCTGGTTGTATGATAAAAGAGTGAATACTAAAACAACACCAAGCAAAAAGATGGTTCGGTTCCGAGCCTTCATCGGCGAAGCCCTTAGAAGAAAAATGAATACCAGCAGAACCAAAGCGACATTGGAACCGGAAACGGCCAGCAGATGCAGTGTTCCGCTGTCACGAAATAATTGATATATATCTACCGGGATATCTCTGGTTTCGCCAATCAAAAAGCCGGAGGCGAGCGCCGCAGCAGATGGTGAAAGAGTTTCTTTAAAAGTATCTCCAATTGCTTTTCTCAGTTTGTCAATCAATCGCATATAGTATCCGGCTCCCGCCTGATCGACCAAAACTGAGTATTGATTCGACAGATAAGCGGAGGCAAAAACATTTTTTAGATTCAGATACCTTTGGTAATCAAACCCCGATGGATTTTTCCCACCCTTAATAGAATATAGCGATGATTCAAACTGTAAGCGGTCACCGAATTGAAACCGGGTTGTTTCGGTTCCAATATTTAGGATAATCCGACCAGATGTTCTGGTCGTCTCACCCGACTGGGCCAACGAATCGACATCAATATAGATACTGGTTCGATGTTCCCTCAGAATCGGCCAGTCATCGACAGTCCCAAAAATCTGATATTTTTGATAGCTATCAGTGAAATGAATAATATGCCGGGGCGGAAAAGTTTTATAGCGAAATGAAAAACCAAAGGCCGACAGCATAACCAGGGCAATCAAAACAGCCGAGCAGGTAGTAATATTATTATTCTTATAATATGAGGCAATGGCAACCGGAAACATAATCAGAGATAAGACAAGATATAACCAAGCCGGGATAGCAACATTATCGGCCAGAATAATCCCTGTTACCACCGCACCTAATATTATTACCGCAGGATATTTCCTGACCATAAATTCCCTAATTACTAATTACTTTTTCTGAAAATCAGCCTGAATAATCTGTCGGTTTCATCGAGTCGCAATACCTTTGAAAAAATAAGATACAATATCCCGATCCCAAATATCTGGCAGGTCACAATTAGAATCTTGCCGGCGATACCGCCCAAATTATAAAAAATCCTGTTAAAATCTATGACATCAATTATATAGTAAGAGGTCACCGCCGCGAATATCATTCTTAGAATATTGGAAAAAATACCGAGGTATTTCAAGTCAGGTATTTTCTTTTTGAGATTAAATAGGAGCAGAGCAAAATTCAAAGTTCCAGCCACCGATGTCGCCAGCGCCAATCCGGCAAAACCCCAGATCGGGATAAAGGCAAAATTAAGTCCGATATTCAGCGCCACCGTAAAGATGGAATACTGCATCGGTCGTTTGGCATCACCCATTGCGTAATATGCCGGAGCGGTTACTCTGACCCCGGCGAAACCGATTAATCCCAATGAATAAAATAACAGCGCCGTCGAGGTTTGAATTGTTGCCTCTGATCCAAATGCCCCGCGCTCATATATCAACCTAACCAGATCATCGCTGAAACTCGCCAGATAAACCGCCGATGGTATCACCAGAAACATGGTCAGACTAAGGGATTCATTAAATATTTTAACCAACTGATCTATCTGATTGCGGGCAACTTCTCCCGATAGTTTTGGCAGCGCAACGGTCCCGACTGCAACAGCAAAAACACCAAGAGGAAAATGCATCAAACGATAAGCAAAATTCAAATATGACATCGCCCCTTCAATTAAAAGCGAGGCCAAAAGAGTGTTGACCAGAATATTAATTCGCGAGGCCGATAGTCCCAGAATCATAGGTGCAATCAGCCGTACAATACGGCGAATACCTTCATCGGCCAGCTTAAGAGAGAATTTAAAGCGAAACCCGATATTCAAAAGCGATGGAATCTGAAAGACCATCTGCCCAATTCCGCCAACTAAGACACCAAGGGCCATAGTATAAATAGGAATATCAAAATAGTTATAAAGAATCACCGGTGACAATATCATGCCAATATTAAACAGAGCCGGTGACAATGCCGGGATTCCGAATTTGCCAACAGAATTGAGGATTCCCATAAAAACGGCCGAAATCGAGACCATCAGCAGATAAATAAACATTATCCGGGTTAGGGTAATTGTCAATTCAAATTTGGCCGGATTGGTCAAAAAGCCTTTGGCGGAGATAAAAACCAGTTGCGGGGAAAAGAGAATTCCAAGAGCCACAACGATTCCAACGATTAAGATAAGTGCCGAAATAGTTAAGCCGGCCAACCGAAAAGCCTCATCTTTTCCCTCATTGACCAATTTTTCCTTAAAAATCGGGACAAATGCCGAGGAAAGAGCCCCTTCCGCAAACAGATCCCGTAAAAGATTGGGAATCCTGAAAGCGGCCACAAAACAATCAGTAGCCATCCCGGCTCCAAAGAAGTAGGCCATCACCTGTTCCCGCACCAGTCCTAAAACCCGCGAAAAGGCGGTTGCGGAAGATACTTTAGTGGCCGATGAGGCCAATGTCGGTTCTGTTTGTTTTCTCATTGACAAACTTATTATAATACATATATTATCAACCTAAAATAAGAAAGTTTGAAAGGAAAAGATATTGCCTTCTCACAAATCTTGTAAGAAAAGAATGAAAACGTCGCAGGCCGAGCGGATGCGTAACCGTGGTCTTCGTTCACGTCTGGCCAGGGCCATCAAAGATCTAAGAGCCTGCACAGATCATGCCGAGGTTGGCAGCAAGCTTAACGATGCTATCAGCATTATTGATAAAGCTGCTCAGCAAAATATTATTCATAGGAATAAAGCGGCTAACGACAAATCAAAACTGACCTTGTTTACCAGCAACCTGGCCAAATAGTTTTTTATTTTTTTCAAATTTAAACCATCCCGCGCCTATGGTTCGGGGTGGTTTACTATTTTTAAATATTTATTAATTTCCTGAGCAGTCAGAAATGGCGACAAAGTCTGACTTCTATTTCCTGACCAGATAGTTTAGAAGATAAACTCCGCCCTCAATATATTCGGTCTGCTCATTAGTAAGACGGAAATTTACCAGATCATATAAAAATCGCTCTTTTTCGCGAATCGAGACTTTTTCATTTAAAACATTGATCGGGTATTCGATTCCGATAACCCGGCATCTATAATCAAAACGGATCAGTCCGGCCGGGAAATACTTATGCAGCGTAACTGCCGCTTTGATATGATTAAATTTTAGTCCCTCGATTTTGAATGACCAAAAATCCTGATTCGGTCTGATATTGGCGGTTCTGATCTTTTTGGGATGTATCTTGCGGGACATCCGGCAGGATTTTTCCAAATAATTAAAGAAATCAAAAATGCCGCACGGTAAAATATCAGAATTATAATTTTTGAAACAGACAACAATATCTTTCTTTTTTTCTCTGGAAAAAACCATTTTCAAATCATTTTTATGCTGATTGATTTCTTTACGACAAGAACAAATAGACGCCACTCGCGGGAAAATTGAAATAAACTTATCTATTAATTCCGGAGTGAAATCTTCGACATAAATCTCGGCCCTGATACCCATGATCTGATTCTCACTGGTCAATTGTGCCGGCAGGAAATTAATATCAAAATCTTCAGCCACTTTCAAAATCGAACTGTCATCCAAAAGCAAATAGTTTTTGTCCGGTAAATCTATAAGAGAAACGGGGGTGCCTATATTTCCGCTGGTTTTGATAATCTCTTTGATATATTCGACCTTTGTTTTGGAATATTCCATCACCGGTATAATTTTCGAAAGCGGCACAATTTTGAGTTTGGGTATCATGGCAATTCCTTTTCACAATTAATAATGGAATCTATCAAAGCAACTCAAATGCCGATTTTCCAATTTTACCAAAACCGCTAATTATCAGCAGTTTAAGTCGATAAAATTCCGATATGTTCATGATTATGGCTTTATTCTTCCAATAGTATGCAATAGTTTTCAAAACTCGCGGCTCTTTTGGAAATGCCAGTGCCCGGTTAATCCTCAGATTGACCGGGTGATTCCGGTGGGTCTGAGGACCCACTCGGCACATTGAAAACACCAAAATTCCTTATATTCTCTTCCCCTCTATACTAATACAATGAAATGGGTTCGTTTTGTCATTTTTCACTTTTCGGACTATTATCTTGTAGTGATTTTGAAATCTTCGTAGCCAAAAAAATTTCACAATTTCTCATATACATAAGAATGCGAATGTAAATCAACATTGATTCTATGGAAAATTTGATTAGAAACCGACCATAAATGGTGGGCCACCCGGCCTGAAGGGCGGGAAAACTGGGT
>JAQBFG010000014.1:0-21178 GCA_032123495.1 Candidatus Zixiibacteriota bacterium
ATTTTTTTTCAAGCATATTAATTCCATTTTAAATTTTTGATTTCATAATTCATAATAAAGATAGACGAAATAAATCAACGGTGATGATGTAGTGAAATTGTATTGAGATTGTTGATTTGGGGCAGACGAGGCATCTGCCGCCCACGAAACAGAGCAAGCAAAGGGCGGATGCCATGCAGTTAAATAACCAATTCCTAACATTTGACATATCGAAAATTTAGTTTTATCTTAAATTATTAAACAAAAAGACCGGGCCAAATATTTTAGGATGCAAAAACATCAGGAGAACATTATGAGTAGCATTCGAAACTTCGGAATCAAGACAGCGATGCTTTCTTTATTAATCATTTTATCGATTTTTAGTTGTTCGAAAGATGATCCGGCTGGCCCATCCGGCGAATGGGTTTGGTCATCGTTGGGTTCGGGTATAAACGATCGTGTTTTTGCCTTCAAGGAATACAATGGGAACCTGATTGTCGGCGGCTATTTTGATACCGCCGGCGGTATCGCCATCAGCAATATTGCCGCCTGGAACGATACTGCCTGGTCGGCGCTTGGTGCAGGATTGAATGGTGAAGTTGCGGCCCTGACAATTTATGATGGAAAACTTATTGCCGGTGGGACATTCACAACCGCAGGAGGAGTTGCGGCCAATTATATCGCTGCCTGGGATGGTTCAACCTGGACGGCACTGGGCACCGGGATGAACGGCCGGGTAAGAGCGCTGGGTGTATACTATTTCCCCGAGGGACATCAATATCATGATTTTCCATTGTTAATAGCCGGCGGTGAATTTACCCAGGCCGGGTCAAATAATCTTATCCACAATCTGGCGGCGTGGGATGGAAATAACTGGGGATGGCCATCGGTCAATGCCGACGGTCCTGTTCATGCTATCTGCGAAACAGCTGACGGACCCTTATACATCGGTGGAGATTTTGTCGTGGCCGGAAATAATACCTGCAATGGTATTTTCCTTTATGATTATAGCGCCGTCTCTATGGGTCATGGGATGACGTTGGACAATGATGAGGCGGGTACGGTCTTTGCCGTTCTGGAACACGATAACAAGATCTATGCCGGCGGAATTTTTGACAGTGCCAGCGGGATCCCGGTTAATAACGTTGCTGTTTTCAGTGCAACTACCGGCTGGAGAGCCTGCGCTTCCGGGCTGGAAAAAATGGGCGGAACTGCCGATATCAGAGCTCTGACAAGCTTTGATAATAAAATCATTGCGGGTGGATATTTTACCAAAGCTGATGGAGACGATGCCAATTATATTGCCTCATGGAATGGCACCAAATGGTCCTCGCTAGGTTTGGGAGTTGATGGCGACTACTGGCCGCATGTCTGGGCGTTGGCCGTTTATAATAATAAATTATATGCCGGAGGAAGATTCACAACTGCGGGTGGCGACAGCGCCGCAAATATCGCCGCCTGGCATTTTGTCCCGGATTAATAATAGTTCAGGTTTAAAACGCGTTATTAAAAATAGTTTCTGATTCTTCGTTTTCCCAGATACCAAAATAGCGGAGTGCAAATCAGAATAATCACTCCGATCAAAAATAATATCAATAGTGAGATAGTATTGGTTACTCCATCTATAATAGCTAAATCTAGTTTATAGAAAAACAGAGATAACATTAATCCCATCCCCCAAAAGAAAATCATTGCAACAGGATTTATACCTGAATCAGAAGTGTCCATATTGTCTGATTTGAATTTCGCAAAACTTGCAGAATAAAATATCACTATTATTGCGCCAAAAATTGTGTTGAGAATCATAAAAATAATTCGATAGAAATTATTGAAAATAAGAAAGTTATCAGTAAAGATTATTATCACAATCCAAAACGGGATCAATATTGCCAATGATACCAATAGTGCAATGGAAATACGCGCAGATAAATATTTTGAAACGGACGGAAATAACTGCCTTATATTTAATATATTACCCCGTTCCCTTCCAATAGCATTAATAAAAAGTCTCGATATTACAATAATTGAAGAAAAGTATAAAGCAAATAATAGAGGTTCAGCAAAATAAGAATACTCCAGATTAACAATAAATATTAGAGTTCCAATTAGTACTAATAATTTTATTAAGAGATTTGGTTTACGAATTAGCGCTAAAATATCTTTGATTAAAATAATTCTCGAAAATGATGGTAAAAAATGCAGGAGTTTATTTAAATTTTCAAAAGTGATACCATAAGTAATTAACTTTTTTTCATTTGTTATTGAATCAACTGAAACATGAATCTTATAATACATAGCATATAAAGACTTAGACGACAATTTCCATAAATATGACACAAGAAATACAACAAAAAGTAATGCCACTAAATACTGTATTAAACCCAAAGGTTGGGTGACCATATTCTCCAGCCATACTGAAATCGAATTACTTGATAAAAAATGAGCCAACCATGGTTTAACAGTTGAACTGCCCTGAACAATGTACCCGCTTTGAAATAGTCTGATAAACCCGTATAACAGAAATATTGAGGTTAAAAAACATGTTATAAATATTTTATCAGGAGTATGATTTGGGAATTTTTTGCAGATGGCCAGCATTAAAACAAATCCAACCAAAAAAGCAATTATCATCAGAATCCAAACCAATGTTACAATCAATAATATCCAATAAATCGGCCACCCTATTGATAAACCAACTAATATTAGAAGAGGGGAAATAAAGTATATGAAAAATTTTAATACTATTATAACAGCTTCACTTATGCGCAACTGAACAAGATCGTCCAGTACAATAGGTAAAAATAAATAATATTCATTCTCATAAAGATTCAAGTTATAAATTAACATCGCCCCTATATAGGAACCAAAAAACAGATATAAAACCAAAATACCATTGACAATAAAATGGTAATACGGTGCCAATGATTTCAGATTGCCTAATAATATTTCTGAATTACCATACAAAAAAAGCGGGAGAATACTTGTCAGGCAGAAATATACGAATATAATCGACAAATATAGCGATACAGATTTATTGACTGAGATACGGTTTCTAAATAGAAACTGAAATATCAGATTCTCGCGAGCTTTTTTGAGTATATCATATTTTAAAAGTGTTAATACAATTTGTCTCAATCTAACTCCCAATAGGTCAATAAAATTATGTTTTGATTAATTTTGAATAGAAGTTTTCCAGACTATTCTCTTCTTGTGAATCTTGAAAAGAACTGTGCATTTCCATCATTGTTCCATAAAACAGTTTTTCACCAAAATTAATCATTAATATCTGATCGGCCAATTGTTCTGCTATTTCAAGGCGGTGAGTTGCCAGGATAATAGCGGTGCCTTCTTTACTGCGTTCCTTTAGATATTGTTTTAATAATTTCACGCCAATAGGATCTAAATGAACGGTCGGTTCATCGAGTAAAAGCAAATTGGGTCTGTTGATCATAATAGATGCCAATGCAATCCTCTTTTTTAATCCTGATGAATACTCCCCAATACTCTTACTTTTTGCCTGAGTAATATCAAACTCCTGAATCAGTTTTTGCATTTTTTGAACCAAATATTCCTCATCTTCAATACCATATAGTTTCCCAATGTAGAACAGATATTCCCAGGCGGTCAAATATTCCAATAGATCATTATTTTCTGAAATAAAGCCGATCTTTTGTTTGATTTTTCGCAATTCCCCCGAATCAATTTTTGACAAATCTGAACCATTTATTAAAACCTGCCCCGAATTCATATTAATTGTACCGGAGATCATTTTAAGAATAGTAGATTTACCGGCTCCGTTATGTCCCAAGAAGGCTAAAATAGTACCTTGTTCGACAGCGAAAGAAACGTCCCTTACAGCAAAAGTATTATTGTCATAACTTTTTGAAAGATTTGTCGCTTTAAGCATATTTCCCCACTGTTTTCCCATGCTTTCTGATATGGAAATATCAATAATTGTAAATAAGTTATTATGTCAAAGATATTAAATCTATAATAAAATGTAAAATTTTATTTGAAATGTAAATGGCAGATCTTTTTGTCTGCCGTCAAAAGGAATAAATAACTGGCACGGCAGTCCGGGAGGTCTGCCGTGTGCAATTTCTTAGATTATAATAATTCTTTTATCTTATCTTTGATCTCATCCGACATCGGTTCAACCGACGAAATATATCGCGCGACGAGCTTGCCATTTTTATCAAGCAGGAATTTGGAAAAATTCCATTTGATCTCACCAGTAAAATCTGATTGCTCGGTAAGAGCAACAAAAAGTGGATGTTTATCCTCGCCGAGAACACTGATTTTGGCCATCATTGGAAATGAAACGCCAAAATTGGTAGTGCAAAATTTTAATATTTCATCATTGGTACCCGGTTCCTGTCCACTAAAATTGTTGGCCGGAAACCCGATCACGACCAATCCGCTATCTTTGAATGTTTTATACAGTTCCTCAAGTCCGGCATACTGCTTAGTATAACCGCATTTGCTGGCGACATTAACAAGAAGCACAACTTTGCCCTCAAAATCGGCCAAACTAGTGGTATCACCGGTTATATTTAAGAACGGAATATTTTGCATATTGCCTGTGGCTACCTCGATTTCAACATTTGTTTCGGTTTTGGTTTCAGTTTTCGTTTCTATCTCAGCAGAGCAATTGCTCAAAACGGCCAAAAACAATACGAATACAAATAGCGTTGGAATTACTTTTTTCATTACTTCACTCTCCCCTTTTACGCTATCCAGATAGTTTTGATATTAACAAACTCTTTGATTCCGTAGCTCGACAACTCGCGACCGTATCCAGATTTTTTTATTCCACCAAACGGCAGACGCGGGTCCGATTTGGTCATCCCGTTGACAAACACCGCTCCACTCTCGACTTTGCGCGCATAAGCTTCCGCTTTTTTCAAATCACGCGACCATAACGATCCGCCCAAACCAAATCGTGAATCATTGGCAACTTTGATAGCTTCATCGTTATCTTTGACCGAAATAATCGCCGAGACAGGACCGAATGTTTCTTCATCATAAACCGGCATCCCTTTTTTGACATCAGTCAGTACGGTCGGAAGATAAAAAGCACCGGGACCATCGGCTTTTTTGCCGCCGCATAAGAGCCGTGCACCCATCTTGATAGATTTTTGCACCTGCTCATCAAGCTCCTCAAGCAGATCGAGCCGTGCCATAGAACCGACCTGAGTTGTTTCATCAAGCGGATCACCGATTTTTAAATTACGCATTATCTCGGCCTGCTGCTCCTCAAATTGTTTCACCAATGATTCGACAACAATAAACCGTTTGGCGGCAATACAACTCTGTCCGGCATTGATCATTCGTGATTTGGCCGAAGTCGCCACACATGATGGTAGATCGGCGTCATCGAGGACAATAAAGGCGTCAGACCCGCCCAACTCCAGCACTGTTTTCTTAAGTTCATTTCCGGCGGTTGATGCCACCGATTGCCCGGCCCACTCGCTACCGGTTAAAGTCACAGCTTTCACGCGCTCATCTTCAATTATCTCTTTAACCAGCTTGGATGATACCAATAATGTCCGAAAACTGTTTTTCGGAAAACCGGCTTCGTGAAATACTTCCTCGATGGCCAGTGCCGAACCGGGGACATTTGAGGCGTGTTTCAATAGTCCAACATTGCCGGCCATCAAAGCCGGTGCCGCAAACCTGAAAACCTGCCAGAACGGAAAATTCCACGGCATCACCGCCAGCACCGGACCGATCGGTTCAAAAGCAACAAAACTTTTCCCGGCATCCGATTCAATTATTTCATCGGCCAGGAATTTTTCTGCATTGTCAGCATAATAATCACAGACCCAAATACATTTTTCAACCTCGGCGCGCGATTCGAAAATCGGTTTACCCATCTCAACGGTGATAACGTTTGCATACTTATCAAGATTTTTCCTGAGAACATCAGCCGCTTTATGCATCAACTTGGAACGATGTTCAAATGATGTTGTTTTCCAATTGAGGTAATCATCATACACATCCGAAATAATATTTTTTACATCTGCAGGTGTATGCTCATCATAATCTTTAATTAATTTATCCGTGGCAGGATTTATCGCTTTCATTTTTTCCTCACTATTTATTATTACCATTAAACTGAAAATTGTCACATACATTTTTTTCCAGTTTAGTACTCAGTTCATTATTGATCCCGGGGTCAATCGCCACCTCAACCAAATTTAATTGTCTGCTTGTAATTGCTTCGGTGAGATTTGCCTCAAGTTCGGCCAGTGTTTTTGGAGTGTAACCCTTAATACCAAAACTCTCGGCATACTTTTTGAAATCCGGGTTGGTCAAGGCAGTCCCAAAGGTCCGTCCGGTATGACCATTCTGCTTCCATGATATCAGTCCATAATCATTATCGTTAAAGACAATGATTGTGTATCCCAATCCCATTCTTTTGGCTGTTTCGATCTCCTGGGAATTCATCATAAAACCACCATCGCCCATAATTGCGACAACCTGTTTATCGGGATAAGCCAATTTTGCGGCCAGTCCGCCCGGCACAGCAATTCCCATACTGGCCAAACCGTTTGAGATGATCACCGAATTTGGTTCATAGACCGGGTAGTTGCGGCCGATCCAGACCTTATGACTGCCGACATCGGATACCAGAATATCGCCGGGATTCATAATTTTTCTTATAATATGCAATGTTCCGGGGACAGTGAACGAATCGCCCTCTTTTAATTTGTAAGAATCAAAATCATCGATCATTGTTTTCCGAAGAGATTTAAACCATCCGCGATCAAATTCAATATTTTGCTCTTTAACAAATTTATTCAGTTCCCACAAAGTGGCCGAGATATCGGCAACAATTTCTACTTCCGGCTGATAGTAATTATAAACCTCGGCCGGAGAAAAATCGATATGGATAATTTTTTTATCAACCGAGCTGTTCCAAAATTCAGGAGCATACTCGGCAATATCGTAGCCGACCGTAATAATCAGATCGGCCCGTTCAAAAGCGCAGATCGGATAGTCTCGTTTCTGCATCCCAACCGCAAAAAGCGAATGTTCATCATCATTGGAGACAGAACCTTTACCCATAAAAGTCGAGACAACCGGAATACCGGTTTTCTCAACAAACTGACGAAGATGTTTCGAGGCTCTTTTACGAATTGCGCCGTTACCGGCCAGTATTACCGGATTTTTTGCATTTTTCAATAGATCAATAGCAATATTGATCGCCTTGTAATCTGGTGCCGCTCTTCTGATTTTAACCGGTTGAATCGGTTCCAACTCACAATCCATTTTTGCTATATCTTCCGGAAGTTCAAAATGGGTTGCCCCCGGTTTCTCTATTTCAGCCAGCTTGAATGATTTACGGATCACTTCAGGAACCATTTTAGGGTTATGAATACTTGAGTTCCACTTGGTTATCGGTTTGAACATATTAACAATATCAATATTCTGGTGACTTTCTTTATGCAACCGGTCAGAACTCGCCTGTCCGGTTATCGCCACAACCGGAGCTTTATCAAGATGAGCATCGGCAACACCGGTCAACAAATTTGTCGCGCCGGGACCGAGTGTGGCTAGACAAACGCCAGCTTTGCCGGTTAAACGGCCATAAACATCGGCCATAAAGGCTGCACCCGATTCGTGCCGGGTGGAAATAAATTTTATTGTTGATTTTTCAAGCGAAAAAAGGAGATCTTCATTCTCTTCACCCGGCAAACCAAAAATATATTCTACTCCCTCAGCTTCCAACGACTTAACTATTAAATCTGAAACTTTCATTAGTATTCCAATTAAAAGGTTGATTAAACATAATAGTTATTTAAATACCGATTTTCTACATTTTGTTCCCCCAAATATAGCAAAATAAGATCAGGCATTAAATATATTAATTTCCAAAGATTTTAAACATTTTTTGTCCTGCAACGTAGATAAGAAGATGTGAAGGGACAAAAATAATTGCGACAAAACAAATAATGTAATAGTTTATTCACTTGAACATGAAACAACAAACTTTTTAAATATTATGTAGGAGTAGTTTTATGCGATTTGCAATTTTCGTGATCAGCCTGCTTCTGCTGTTAACCGCTTCCGGTTTTTCGGCAGAATGGCAAATTACAAAACTTGACAATGGCCTGAAAGTGATGATTCTGGAAAATCATCAGGTACCTCAGGTCAATATCTCGACCACTGTAAAAATTGGCGCCAAAAATGAAACAGAATTTTTCCATGGTGCGACACACCTTCTGGAACATCTGATTCTTTTTCGTGGAACCGATGAGATGACCGGCGAAGAGCTGGGTGACGCCATGAAAGCGCACGGCGCCTATTTTAACGGATATACATCGGCCGACTGGACCGATTTTGTGATCTCGCTGCCGAAAGAGAATCTCGATTTTGCACTTAAAATTCACGCCGACATGCTTTTCCGTTCCAATTTCCCAAAAGAGGAAATGGACAAAGAACGACAGGCGGTTTTGGAAGAGATCAATATCTCCGAGGATAACCCGGCCAACAAAGCTTACTGGTCAACGCTGAAGACTCTATATGGAAATCATCCCTACGCATTATCTGTTCTCGGAACCAAAGAAAAAGTCAGCAGTGTTCCCCGTGATTCGGTTTATGCTTATTACAAACGGTATTATGCGCCAAACAATATGACCATGGTGATCATAGGCGATATTGATGCCACCAAGACACTCGAAAAGGTACGAGAAAATTTTGCCGATTTCCCAAGTGGCTGGGAAGCGGAAGATATCTATGCCGCTCCCCCAAAAAGAGATAAAATCTCAGAGATAAAAATCACTAAAGATGTTAATCAGGCGTATCTGATGATGTCAACAATCGGACCAAAATCGGATAGCCCCGATCAATTCCCGCTTGATATTATGTCCAATCTTCTTGGAAGTGGCGAATCAAGCCGCTTCTGGAAAAAACTTCAGGATGAACTCGGATTGGTTTATTCAGCCAATTATAATTTTTATACCAGCAAATATGAAGGTATCATGTTCTCATTTGCCACTCTTGATCCAGCAAACCTGACCTCTGCCGAAGAAGCGATCAATGAGATTATCACTGATGTCAAACAGAATGGTTTTACCGCAAAAGAGCTGCAAAAAGCCAAAAACGTCATTAAGACCAATTATTACACATCGATGGAAAGAGGCCTGAATAAGGCCGACAATTATGCACAGTATGATTCATATATCGGTTATCAGTTTTATGAGAGTTATCCAGACAATATTGAAAAAGTGACCCTGGCCCAGCTTAACGATGCGGCCAAAAAATATCTCACAACTGATTCTTATATTAAAACAATGGTGGTGCCGAAATGAAGAAATATTTTATCATAGGTGCAATAACGATCTTAACAGCCTGTATGATTATAAGTGGATGCGGCGAGAGTTTTAATCGTATTGATGTTGGTCCTGATGGTTATGGCAAAACCACTCTCCCGAATGGAATCAGATTTTTGGTCAACCACGACAACAGTACTTCTTTATCAGCTGCCAGAATCCTGATCGGCGGTGGAGTATTATCCGAAACGGCCGACAATAACGGCATCGCCAATCTGATGATTCGGATGCTTCTCAAAGGAAATGCGACCAAGAGTGCGGCGGAAATAAACGAACAGCTTGATTTTCTCGGCGCCAACGTTTCGGTTTACAATTATCGTGACTACAGTGCGATTTCTTTTGTTTCACTGACCGAAAACTTTGATAAAACCCTGGAAATAATCTCGTCCTGCCTGCTGACCCCGACATTCACAGAGGATGAATTAACTAAATTGAAACATGAAGTCGAGGGTGAAATTAAAGCATCCGAGGATAACCAGAATCAGGCTTCAAGTAATCTTTTCTGGAAAACGGCTTATGGCGATGCCGGGTACGGATTGCCAACCCTTGGTACAGCTGAATCTATAGCCGGAATCACCGCCGAGGACCTGAAAAACTATTATTTGAAATATGTTGGCGGCTCCAATATGATCTTTGCGGTAGCGACCGATCTGCCTGTCAAACAGATCGCCTCAATGGTAAACGAGCAATTAGGAGGCCTCAAAGCCGAATCCGAAAAACTACCGGTACCTGAGTTGATTCTCCAATCGGAAAAAGACGGTTTTATTTCTTATGACAGGAATCAGTCATTTTTATATATGGGGATTGCACTTGATCACCTGGCCCCCAATGAGGTCCCATACATCCTGCTCCTCAATGAAACAATGGGTGGTACTGTCGGCTCTCGTTTATGGTATCTAAGACAAAAAGAAAAATTGGCTTATGCCGTTTACACTCAATATGCCTTAAATAAGTACAGCACCATTTTCCGAGCGGCGATCGGAACCGATACCAGCAAGGTCCAAATCGCTCTCGCCTCTCTTAACAGAGAATGGGACAAAATGGTCAAAGATGGTCTCACCGAAGCAGAATTAACCGATGCCCGCGTTAACATGAAAAATACATTGATCTATGGAATTGACCGTAAGAGCAACCGCGCCAATAATATGGCTTTCTATGAATATATCGGATATAATTATCGTTATGTCCTTGATCTAATAGAAATGGCCGATAAGGTAACTCTGGAGCAGTTGAACAGTTTCATCAAAGACCGATTCACGGCTGACAGAAGGTTTGTGTCGATAGTTGGGAAAAAATAGTTAAATTAATTAGATTAAAGAGTATTCACAAAAAAAGCAGGACTTACAATTGTCCTGCTTTTTTTAATTCAAATTGCCAAAAAATATCTATCGACCCAACTTCTCCCCACAATCGGGGCAGTACTTATTACCTTTGGTTTTTCTTAATGTATGGGTTCTGACGCAGTCTCCTTTGGGCCGCAATTTATCATTGATGATCTTACCGCAATCGGGACAAAATTTGAACGGCGCCATTTTCATATCCGGTCTATGATACACCGACAGACATTTTGATCCTACCATAAAACCTCCAGACTAAATTTTTACATCAGTTCCGACACCGGCCGCTTTTGCCTTATCATACACTAGTTTGGCCGTGGCAACATCCTGAATCGCCAGTCCATTAGATTTAAACAGCGTGATTTCATCGTTGTTTTCGCGAGCAGATTTTTTGCCGGTAACAATTTCACCCAGATCAGCAAACATGTGCGATTTATCGATAGCGCCTTCTTCAATCGGTATCATGATATCGCCAGCTTCTTTTAAACAGGCTTCATAAGAGTCGGCAATAAATTTGGATTTTTTGACAATCGCCGTATCAAGCTCACGGGCATTCGGTGTATGACTTCCGATACCGTTAATATGCGTTCCCGGTTTGACCTTGTTGCCGTCGAAGATCGGTGTCGCCGATGATGTCGCGGTACAGATAATATCAGATTTGGCGAGCATATCATCGGGTGAGTCGGTTTTTTCAATTTCAATATTTAATTTTGACGACATCTCTGCGATAAAACCTTTCACGGCGTCATCTGATAAATCATAAACAAACGCTTTATTTAATTTTCTCACCGTTGCGACCGCCCACAATTGCATCTTCGCCTGCACTCCGGCGCCAAAAATTCCGGCTGTCTGGCCAACATCTTTTCTCGCCAAATATTTGGTCGCTACCCCGCTGGCCGCTCCGGTTCTGACAGCAGTAAGATAGCCGCCATCCATAATACAGATAACATCGCCGGTCACTGGATCCTGAAGCAAAACCTTTCCGATAACGGTTGGAAGATTATGTTTGGTCGGATTATCTTTATAAACGGTGACAACCTTACAGGCGAGCGCACCAAGCTCTTTTAAATACGCCGGCATATAAAGAGACAGACCACCCGGCGGGGAAATTGGTATCCGCAGCGGTAAAACGGCAGTCCCGGAAGCGAGTTCAACAAAAGCCTTCTCGACCACATCGATGCAATCCGGCATTTCGAGTACTTTGATAACATCATCCATTGTTAATAATAATGGCATAGTTTCCTCCTGTTTATTCTGATTTTATTCATTATAACAGGTTTAATTCTATTTTGGCAAGAGAATTGACTTAGAAGGAGTTTTTTCTTATATTCGGCGGTGTTTTTGAAACAGTTCAGTCTGGTCTGGGATTTGTCACTTGTAAAATATAGATGCCGACCGGCTGACTTGTAATATATTAAATTATGGAGTTTTGATGAAATATATACCAGAACCTTTTAAAATCAAGACGGTCGAGCCGATTCGGATGACGACCAAAGAAGACCGGGAGAAAGCGATAATAGAAGCCGGTTACAATACTTTTCTTCTGAGAAGTGTCGATGTTTTTATTGATCTGCTAACCGACAGCGGCACCAGCGCGATGAGCGATGCGCAATGGGCAGCCATGCAAATGGGCGATGAGGCCTACGCCGGAAGTAAAAACTTTTATGATCTTGAAGCGACCGTTCAGAATATTTACGGATATAAATATTTTGTACCTACTCATCAGGGACGTGCCGCCGAACATATCATGTCAAAATTATTGATAAAAAACGGCGATTTTGTTCCGGGCAATATGTATTTTACCACCACCCGTCTTCATCAGGAGATGGCTGGCGGAACCTTTGTTGATGTTATTGTCGATGAAGCCCACGATCCATCAAATCCGTTTCCGTTTAAGGGTAATGTCGACATGAACAAGATGCAGAAGTTAGTCGATGAGGTCGGCGCCGATAAAATCCCTTATGTCAGTTATGAAACCTGCGTCAATATGGCCGGTGGTCAGCCGATTTCAATTGCCAATCTGAAAGAGTTGCGATCATTTTGCGATATATATAAAATCAAGATCATGCTTGATAATACGAGAACGATTGAGAACGCCTACTTCATTCAGAAACGCGAAGAAGGTTACGCCAATAAATCAATCAAAGAGATTGTCAAAGAGATCTGCTCATACACCGATGGCTGCACCTGCTCTGCAAAAAAAGATGGCCTCGTCAATATCGGCGGTTTCCTGGCGATGAATGATGAAGATTTTTATGTCGATGCCAAAGCGCAAGTTGTAATTTTTGAGGGTTTACATACTTATGGCGGTATGTCTGGCCGTGACATGGCGGCACTGGCTCAGGGCATTCGTGAATCGGTTGAAACCGATGATTATATCAAATATCGTGTTGAGCAGACCAATTATCTTGGTGAACTTTTAACCGATGCCGGAGTACCGCATGTTGTTCCGCACGGCGGACATGCTATCTTCCTCGACGCTCGTAGATTTTTGCCGCATATCGATCAGGAACAGTATCCGGCGCAGGCGCTGGCGGCGGCGATATATGTCGAAACCGGTGTTCGCGCGATGGAACGCGGCAATGTCTCGGCAGGACGTGACCCCGAAACCGGTAAGAATCGTCAACCGAAACTGGAATTGGTCCGACTGACTATTCCGCGAAGAGTATATACTCAGAGTCATCTTGATTATGCCGCTGAGGGAATAATCAATCTGTATAACAATCGGGATCATATTAAAGGTCTGAAATTTGTCTTTGAACCAAAAGTCCTCAGATTTTTCCAGGCCCGTTTCGAGAGTTTATAGAATTTAAGCTACCAAAACTAATTAAAGGCAGGTTATTAATAGCCTGCCTTTTTTAATGCTCGGGCAGATGTGGACATCTGCCGCGCACACAACAAAATGTTTTTTTTGGTGAGAATGTCTCCGATAACTGCTAATTCGATAGGATTTATTCAAAAACTCACCTGATAGGTCAATCCAAACGAGGGCAATATCCCCAGCCAATATTCCGGTCTCTTTTCAGGATACCAATTGTCGCCTATTCTAATATATTTGAACTCATACGCCCGAATATTTTTTCTATTTAAGACATTGATCAGTTCAATAAAAGTAGTCAAACGTCCTTTGGTAATTTTAAAATATTTATTAATCCTTAGATCAACCCGACTGAATGGTTTATGTCGTCCCCTCATTTGACCATTATATGTCCAGCGTGGAAAATAAAGATCATCATCCAAAATATTATTTGTATATGCCCAGCCGGTATGATACTGCCAGGCAATATTTATCAGCCAGTTCGACCATGGGCGATAACCAAAATCAAAATATAAGGTATGCCGCTGGTCATATGGCGTTGGCAAAACCTCATCATAATGCCTCCTGTCATCTTGCTGCGGAAAGTAAATATGGTCCAGACTATCTTCAGCTTTGGCATAAGCATAACTCAGGCACCATGAAAATTTGTTGACCATCTCCTTTTTTAGATACAATTCGATGCCTCTTGAATACGATTTTGCGCGATAGAAGATGGTTCTATAATCACTTAATTCGGGAAAGGGATCAAGGCTGTAAACAGAAGATCTCATATCGGGCCGCAGATTTGAATATATTTTATAATATCCCTCCAGCCTAAGCTTAATGCCATTTTTGAAACTATGCTCCAGACTAATGATCCAATGCTCTGCCTTTTCCGCAGGGAAAAAATCGGTTTCACCATCACCTATAAATATATTATCAATCCCTTCACTTTGATAAAAATATCCCCAACCAGCTCGAACCGACGTCCTATCTCCAAAATTATAGACGGCGTTAAGACGCGGTGAAATCAATTCATCATTTGAATATGATGTATAATCGTATCTGACTCCAAATTCTGAAATAAGATGGTTTGACAGACGAACTCGATTTGTAAAGTAGGTACTAAATTGATTCCCGGATTTCTCAAATTCAGTATCAATCGAATCAATTCCATTTGGCTGAGCCTGCCTGAGTGAGTCAATATAATAGCTGTAAAAATCTTGATACAGGTAATCATAATCAGACCAAATTTTCTTCTGTTCAACACCAAATTTAATCAGATAATTTTGCGACGCGCTATATTCCCAATCGGTCTTAAAACCAATAAATCTAAAATCTCTTTGATCGCTAACCGAATATTCAGTTATTCCTTCATATAAACCTATTTCATATGTATTCAATATTTCCCAAAACTTGTATTTATCTACTTCTCCGGTAGATAAGATTGAATTAATAGTCAATCTGTCTGATGGAATATATTTCAAACTCAGCCAGCCATAACTGTTTCCGTACCTACTGGTAAGTGAATTGCCATCATACTTGTCAACTCCAGCGTAGCTTAGTTTATCTCCCGCATGCAGAAAATTGACGGAGATAATGGCGTTATTTTTTATTTGGTAATCTACCTTACTATACAAATCATAATAGGTCGGCTTAAGCTGTTCATCGTCGCCGGTAAGTTTTAAGACATAATCGATATAACCTCGTCTGGCCGAAATCAGCCAGGAACCTTTATCATTGGCAAATCTTCCTTCGCCAAGTGCCTTAAAGTTTAAAAGACTAAGACCGACAGAAAATTTCCGTTCTCCCGGTTTAACCTGCCTCGATTTTATATTAAAAACGCCGCTCATTTTATCACCATAATTGGCCGGGAAACCGCCGGTCAAAAGATCGATCCCATCAATAGCAGCGACATCAATAATACTGATCGCACCGCCGTCAACCTCTTTGACATGAAACGGCTCATATATTTGCAATCCATCAAGCGTTACTAATACCTCGTCAAACTCACCGCCGCGCACCGTCATCCTGGCTGAAAAATCATTACTGCCGATCCCCGGAAGCCTGCTTATTGCCCGGAAAAAATCATCGCCGACTTGTGGAACGGTGGCAATTTCCTGATTAGTCAGGCTTTGTTGGGTCGTTGGTTCGGTCCCCATAATTGTAAAACGGCTCGGGGTGACGGTGATCCCCTTAATAGAATGTAACTTACTTTGAAGTTTAATATTTAATTCTATTATCCCAGTTGTATTTTTTATCTCAATATTTTTTATTGTTTTCGATTCATAACTGATATGACTGACCAACAGTTTATAATTCCCAGTTGGCAACTTATCTAACTCAAAAATACCAAGTGTATCTGATATTACACCTCTTTCACTTCCGACCAATAAAATAGAAACGCCAGGAATCGGCAAACCTGTTTTTGAGTCAACTACCGATCCAAACAAACGGGAGTCTCCATATATTGGTTTTTCCTGCGCGAGACAGAGTGTAACAGAGATAAGTAGTAAAAATAGAAGTAAAAACAAAAGTCGTATCAATTAAAACCTCTAATAAAAGAGAGCGGTTTTTTATTTATATTATCCCTATAGATAAGGACGAAACAGTCTGTTTTTTGGCTATCACAAATTTAAATTACGCACAATTTTGATATTACTAAACAAATCAAATAGAACAGTCGGTTTAATTATATTCCCTATCGACTTATAATATAATACAAACCAATCAAATATTCTATCGAAAATATTTTAAACCGATGAATTCAGCCATGAGCAATAAAAAAAGGACCGGGAGATAATCCCGATCCTTCATAAAACTTCGAAACAGAAAATGAGCTATTTCATTTCCTCTTTCATCATTGCTTCCATTTCGGCCATCGCTTTATCGTTGTTGTCAGCGTAGGTCATAATCATCTTCATAACCTCGGGGTCGTCTGACGTAATCAGATCGATTTCGGCTATACCTGATGAGACATGTTCCATTTTGGCCCCTGCCTGCATCAAATCGCCATAATATTCACAGTGCCCGCACATCTTTACAGTGGCCGGATCGACTTTCCCGGTTTCCATATCCATCCCAAGCTGCTCCATGGCCACCATCGCTTTGGCAAACTCTTCTTTGTATTCATCAGGAATGGTTGCCAAAACCATGACGCCATTGGTCAGACGATGCTGCTCATGAGTCATATGATTCATCATATCTTCTGACATGCCAGCGCAGAAATCGCAATTTTTCATGTCAAACCAAACTTTGTCTTCGGCTGTACCAAAAGTCGCCATAACAAAAACAACTAATAATACGGCAAACAGGATTCCAAGTTTTTTCATTTTTCTTCTCCTTTGTTTTGTTTAAACCCTTGCCTATTTTTGAATACGAACTTTACCTGATAATTTAATAACTAATTTTGATAACCAGCAATTGATAAAATTGCCAAACTAATTTACAAATGCAATCACTTTTTGCTAATTTTTCATTAATTTTTACTTCTATTTATCTATTTTCAAAAAAACATTTATTGACAAATCAAGCGGTTAACTATATCGTTTGCCAAACCCTAAACACGGAGAAAACATGGATCAGGCCCTTCAGGGAAAAATAGAGAAGTTTACATTACCTGAGATATTTCAGCTTATTGCCAATAGCAAAAAGACCGGAACCCTTGGTATCCAGAACAGCAACGATATCATCATGGTTTATTTTAATAACGGTCGTATCACCTATGCTTATGGCCCGCGCCAAACAAGTCATATTGGTCAACTGCTCAGCGATAACGGCAAAATATCAGCGGGACAACTCGAAGATGCGATTGCTTACCAATCGAATTCCGAGATAACTAAACGTCTGGGGCAGATATTGGTTTACAAGAAATATGTCACTCAGGATGATCTGGATGAAGCTGTTAAACAACAAGTCGAAGAACTGGTTTATTCGCTTTTATCATGGGATAACGGCTCATTTAAATTTTATGATAATCAGTACCCGACCAAAGAGGAAATCACCGTTAATCTTTCGGTAGAAAATGTTATTCTGGAAGGATTGCGCCGCATTGACGAGATCAATCATCTCAAAGAAACATTACCCGATTTTGATAAACCGCTGAAGATGTCAGAAGCTACTTGCGGCCGCGGAAAAGATATTTCCCTCCGACCGGAGGAATGGAACCTTCTGGCGCTGGTTGACGGACGAACCAGTATCAATGATTTATTAGAGCAAAGCGACTATCCCAGAGTAAAAACAATTGAACGTCTTGCCTCGTTAAAACTGGCTGGTCTTATCACCGAATCGGAAAAACCTGCCGACAAGGGCGATCATCTCGCGGTGATGGTTAACCGTGTTTCCGGTCTTTTGGAAGATTATTTAACGCACCGAACAGCCAAGTTGAAAAGGGAAAAGGTCGGCGAGGGAAACAATTGAGCCGGTTGAACACATTAAAAAAGCTGGAATCAAATCTTAAGCATTTATTGACTTCGGTCGCCCGATTGGAAACCGATCAGATTGAGACCTTAAATTCGATCAACGTTCTCGATGATATCGCCCGCGACTCGCTTAAAGGGCGTTATGTCAACAACCGGCTTGGCAGTTGGATGGCCAAAAACAGGGTTCTGGTTGATGAGGGCCGCCTCAAAAAAACCGCTATCTCTGCTGTTGGCAATCTCTTAAGCGATATTAAAAATGGTCTCGACAAAACTGATCCCGAATCAAAAAAACTGTTTGACGAAATAGATAGCTGGTTTACCAAAGGTGTTGTTCCGGGTCGTAGAGTGGTTCTGTCGCGCCCTCCGGAAATCTCAGAATCAGATCTGACTGAACAATATTATGAACTTTTTAAAAAAGAAACCGAACAATTAACCTATTATAAAGAGCATGGCGACCATATTTTATCTATGCTTGACGATATTTTGAAAAACGCGGAAGTTAAGAATGACCCTATCTATCTTCATATGGCCGGCTCAATTATATATTATTTGAAAAACAAAGGTTACAAAATCGATCCTTATGTCAGAAAGCTCCGATTTCTCGAAAAAGGTGAGAAAAAGTAAAAAAAAGAAAAAACCAAAAAATGTTGAGTAAAGAAGAAAAAGCATACTGTTCGGCAATGACCGCCCTTAAAGTTGAGGATTATTCGACAGCTTCAGTTTTCTTCAAAGATGCCGAAAAACAGTTTGCAGGAAATGACGATTTTTGTATATTGCAGCAGACAACCGACCTGCTGTTGGCGGTTAAAAAAGAAATATCTGCTCTTGATAAGAGCTAGAGTAACTGGAGTGAATTGAAATGGCCAAGAAACAAAGCTTTGCCGATAAAGCATCAAAGAAAAAGTTTGAAAAAAACTGTCCGGTCTGTGAAACACCGTTTAATTACATTAAATTCGTCAAAGCGGAACGTTCGGAAAACGGATGGCGCTATCGGTCAAACAATATCGGCGTCTGCAAATGCAATCATTCGGAAGTGTATGGTTGATATTTTAAAAAAGACTGTTTAAAAATCCCGCTTTTTTCGAGGGCGGGATTTTTATATTATTATGATTATGCAGCACCTACTTGAAAAAAAACTATTTCCACATGTAATCAAACCGGGGCGTTATACCGGCGGTGAACGGGGCTTGGTTAAAAAGTCACCAGAGGGTCGGCTGTCGATGGCGTTGGGTTATCCTGATATGTATGAGATCGGGATGTCTTATGCCGGTTTGCAGATATTATATAATATCATCAATAATGATGACAGATTTCTATGTGAACGGTTTTTTGCTCCCGACCGGGATGCTGAAAAAATTCTTCGAAACGAAAATATTCCAATATTCACTTTGGAATCATTTCGTCCGCTTGGTGAATTTGATATTATCGGGTTTACACTCTCGTACGAGATGGTCTATACCAACCTGCTTAATATTTTGGATCTGGCCGGAATACCATTACAGTCAAAAGATCGAACCGATAACTCTCCCCTGATTATAGCCGGAGGACCGGTAATTAATAATCCTGAACCGACTTCCGATTTTATTGATATTTTTTATCTTGGCGATGCCGAAGAAAACATAATTAAAATTCTTGAGATAGTAAAAGATTCAAAAGAGCTACCGCGAGCTGAGAAATTGAAGCGACTGGTGCAGGAAGTTCCATCAGTCTATGTGCCGGAATTCTATGATCCAAAAACATTGAAACCAAAAAACGGTTTTACTCCCGAGTATGTTAAATCTGCGCGACTAAAAAGTCTCAAAGCTGAATATTATCCAAGAAATAATCTGATTCCGTTTATCGAAACGATCCATGATCGTCTCTCGGTAGAAATTATGCGGGGATGTCCGCGAGCCTGCCGCTTCTGTCAGGCAACATCTATTTACCGACCGGTTCGTTTACGACCCAAAGAAGAAATTATGGAGCAGGTTTACGATCAGCTTGGTAAAACCGGCTATGATGAGGTCTCGCTGTTATCGCTTTCCTCAAGCGATTATCCCGACATTGTGCCACTGATGGCGCAGTTATCTTTACAACTGCAAAAAAAACAGGTCGCTCTCTCGCTGCCATCACTGCGACCCGGAACCTTTACGCAAGAGCTGGCAGATGCGGTCAAACTATGCCGCAAAACCGGATTGACCTTTGCCCCCGAAGCCGGGACAGAACGACTGCGAGCGGTCATCAGAAAAGATATCACTGATCAGCAATTGTATGACACCATTGAGCTGGTTTTCAAAAACGGCTGGAACCTGGTAAAACTTTATTTTATGATCGGCCTGCCGACCGAAACCGATGAGGATATCGAAGGAATTGTTGAGATGATTCGTCGGGTCAATCTTATCGGCAAAAACGCCAAAGGGAAAAAAATAATTAATATCACTATTTCTCCTTTTTCGCCCAAATCGCATACACCATTCCAATGGGATATGCAGCCATCCCCGGAATATATAAAAGAAAAAGGCGAGTATCTCAGACGCACCGTTAAAAGCCCGTTTGTAAATATTAAACTTCGCGATCCGAATCTTTCATTTCTTGAGGGTGTCATTGGACGTGGCGGCCGTGAAATGGGAGCAGTTATTAAGACCGCCTATGAAATCGGCGCCCGTTTTGATGGTTGGGGCGAGCAGTTCAATTTTGAACTTTGGAATGAAGCTTTTATCAAAAACGACATCGACCCTCGTCAATATTTAAAAGGCCGCCCATTTTCTGAAAATCTTCCATGGTCACCGATTATTCTGCATGTGACAACTGATCAGTTGATCAAAGAACGCAAGCGAGCTTCGATAACTGTAAATGAAGCAGACACCAAACCGAAAAAACCGGTCGAACCTGTCTCAGGCTCATCAATTGATGGTGGTTTCGGGCGCTCCCCCAAAAAGGCATTTGGTCGGGCCGGATTGGCTCCGGTCACAGGAAACGTAAGAATCCGCTGGGGACGCAAAGGTCTCAGCCGTTTTATGTCGCATCGCGATAATCTGAGGGTTTTTGAACGGGCGATCAGACGTTCCGAAATGCCGATTGCCTATACCCAGGGGTTCCATCCGCACATGAAGATGTCGTTTTCTCCGCCATTATCAATTGGATATACGTCTGAATCAGAATATCTTGATTTGATTCTGGATCGTCCGTTTCATCTGGATCCACCACACGAGATGCCGTGGCGAAGTCCATACTGGTCAACACAATGGAGATGGAGTCTTTGCTAGACACTTTGATTTTGCCGTAACCTTGGCCCTTGAACGATGGGATGCCTGCACCCGTGTAGGG
>JAQBFG010000015.1:0-3169 GCA_032123495.1 Candidatus Zixiibacteriota bacterium
CTCAAAGAATCAGACACAAAACCGAAAAAACCGGTTGCATCTAACTCAGAATCAAATCTTGAGGGCGGTTTCGGGCGCTCCCCAAAAAAAGCATTTGGTCGAAGCGGATTGGCGCCGGTCACCGGAAATGTAAGAATCCGCTGGGGACGAAAAGGTCTCAGCCGTTTTATGTCGCATCGCGATAATCTGAGGGTCTTTGAACGGGCGATCAGACGTTCTGAAATGCCGATTGCCTATACACAGGGATTCCATCCGCACATGAAAATGTCGTTTTCGCCGCCATTATCTATTGGATATACGTCTGAATCAGAATATCTTGATCTGATTCTGGATCGACCGTTTCATCTGGATATGGGCGAACGGTTAAAAGAAGAACTTCCTGACGACTTTTTTATTGTCTCCACCGGAATGATTTTGAATACAAAAATTTCGTTATCGGGTAAACTCAATCGCGTCGAATATCAGGTTAAAGTGGAACCAAATGAAGATATCCAAAGTAAAATTGGTATCTTTATGGCTCAGGAAAAAGTTGAAATATCCCGAACATCAAAAGGGATAGAAAGAATAATAGATATTCGACCTGCTATCTATAAGATGAGTTATGAAATAAAAAAAGTAGATAATGCAGAAACGGGAACTATTTATATGGAGCTTGGAATCGGGACCGGTGGTTATGCCAAACCTCCTGAGGTAATTGAGATGGCAAATATTATGGATAAACACGATATCCCGGCTCTTGAATTTTTGAGAAAAGAGATGTTATTCGTGGACGATGCGGAAAACAGATTAACGCCGATGGAGTTTTGATGACTGAGACAAAAAGAAAATATGATCCTGTTCGCGCTGCAGCGGTTGAGATTCTCGGACTTATCGAATCCGAAGGTGATTCCTCTGAAGAAACTATTCGCAAGGTAACCGACTGCCTGCCACTCAGCAATCTTGACCTTCGTTTTATTCGACAACTTGTTAATGGTACGGTCAAAATGAAACGACGACTCGATCATGATTACAAGTTTTACTTGAGCAAACCATCGGGAAAAATGTCGCCCGAATTGATCAATATTTTAAGGCTTGGGTTTTTTCAGTTATTTTTTACCGATCGTATTCCTAGTGCCGCTGCCGTTTCCGAAAGTGTCAATCTGGCTTATCATTTCTGCAATAAATCCCACGCACGGCTGGTTAATGCCGTGATGCGTTCTGCTCTACGCCAACCCGAAAGAGTTGTTTTTGCCAGCCGGGAACATGACCCGGTTAAATATCTGGCCGATTTTTATTCATACCCAGACTGGTTTGTCGACTATTGCCTTAAAGAATTCAAACTTGAGGCGACCGAAAAACTTTTGGAAAATATGAATAAACCTCCTCATTTTTCATTTCGAGTAAATCTGGTAAAAAGTAAAGCTGAAGAAGTTACAGAAATTCTTG
This sequence comes from Candidatus Zixiibacteriota bacterium, assembly GCA_032123495.1. Lineage (GTDB taxonomy): Bacteria > Zixibacteria > MSB-5A5 > GN15 > PGXB01 > JAAERC01. The sequence continues at coordinate 1,426 of JAQBFG010000015.1, forward strand.
ATAAAGAGGGATACGAATATAATCCGGGGATGTTCCTTTCTGATTTCATTCAGCTTAAAAAAGGCGGTATCCCCCCTTCGCATGAATTAATAAAAAGCGGGCATATTTATATTCAGGATGAATCGGCCGGTCTCGCGGTAAAACTGTTAAATCCAAAAACAAAAACCAGAATGCTTGATATGGCTGCCGCCCCGGGCGGCAAAGCGATTTATGCCGCTGTCAGGATGCATAATAAGGGAATGATCACTGCTCTGGATAAATCGCGCCCACGGCTTGAGCTGATGATGGAAAATGTCAGCCGTCAGGGTATAAAAATTATCAATCCTGTCCATGCCGATGCTCTTGAATTTGAAGCTGAGCCGTTTAACCGGGTTCTGCTTGATGTCCCCTGCTCAGGATGGGGAAATGCCGGAAAACATTCTGATCTGCGCTGGCAGAAACAACCGGAGGATATCGAACGGCTCTTTAAAATTCAGAGTATGATGATTGATAAAGCGGCCAAACTTGTAAAGCCGGGTGGCATTCTGGTTTACTCCACCTGCACTATTATCAGACATGAAAATGATCAGGTTGTCGAAGAGTTCTTATTAAGAAGAAAAGACTTTACTTTGGAATCAGCAACTGAGTATCTTGACGATGAAATAGTTTCGGAGCGCGGTTTCATGAAAACCTATCCGAATATCGATAGACTTTCCGGCGCCTTTGCGGCCCGGTTGAAGAAGATCGTACATTGAAATATATTGAATTGATATAAAAAGACTGGTCAAAGATGGAATTTACAGACTTAGATGAAGTTTATAAAAAGGAATCATTATACAATAAACTGATTCCCCCCGACAGTCGGCGGCGGATGATAATGAACTTTGCTGTTATTCCACTACTTTCGCTTATTTTGTTATATCTGATAATAGACAATATCGTGATGCCTTTGATTACCCGGCACGGTTCCGAATTTGAATTAACGAATGTGGTCGGTTACCAAATGCAGGATGCCGAACATCTCCTCGATCTGGTTGGACTCGGTATTGAGGTGACCTCACAGGAATATCATGCCGACAAAGAAGAAGGTACTGTTCTTTCACAATATCCGCTGGCCGGAACTAAGGTAAAATCAGGTCGAGTTATCAAAGTGACAACATCGATTGGTAAAAAATCGGTCAAGGTACCACTATTGGCCGGATTTTCGGTTCGTCAGGCCAAGCTAAATATCGAGGGTAGCGGCCTTATTCTTGGAGATATCGCCTGGACCTTCAGCGATTCACTTCCTGAAAGAGTTGTCGTTTTCTCATATCCGTCATCAGGAATCGAAATACCGTATGGCTCGCAGGTGAATCTGATGGTCAATCGCGGGCGGCTTTCAGGGATTGTCTTTATGCCAAACCTGATCGGTCGATCGCTCGATGAAGCCCGTTCTCTAATTGATGGAGCCGAATTAAAAATCGGTCTGATAAAATATGTCAGGGATGAAAATTATCTTCCCGAAACAGTTTTGGAACAATCTGTCGAAGAGGCGATTGAACTTGAAGTCGGCGAAGAAATAGACCTGATTGTCTCGACAACGGAATAGGAATGTTTTAGATGAAAATAGCGCCGTCAATTTTATCAGCAGATTTTTCCAAATTTGGCCAGCAGATTCAAATGGCCGAAAAGGCCGGCGCTGATATTATTCATCTTGATATTATGGATGGCCACTTTGTCCCAAATATCTCTTTCGGAGTCGGTATTTCAAAAATGTCAAAATCGG
>JAQBFG010000016.1:0-7433 GCA_032123495.1 Candidatus Zixiibacteriota bacterium
AATATAATAAACGGCGGTGGAACTACCGTATTTACCTTTGGTCATGACAAATATTTCAACAAAAACCTGAAACGACTTAATGGTATTAATAACAATAATATACAGCGCGACAGGTTTTAATAGTGGCATTGTGATAGAAAACAGCTTTCTGAAAAAACCGGCGCCAGCCACCTCGGCAGCCTCATACAATTCTTTCGGAATCGATTTTAGTCCGGCCAGAAACAGAAGCATATAATAACCAACCGACATCCAGACATCCATCGCCATCACACTAAACAAGGCTGTTTTATTGGATAGCAAAAATCCATTGGCAGGAGTTGAAAAACCGATCATCTCAGATAATAAATACAGATACCCGCCACGCGAATATAGATTAGTGAAAATCAGCGCAATGACGACCATTGAAGTTATCGATGGAATAAAATATCCGGATCGAAAAATTGCCCGGCCCTTAAAATTCTTTTCAATTAGCAACGCGAGGATTAGAGCTATAATGGTTGTCGCTGGAATAGTACCAAAAACAAAAATAAAGGTATTCTTCAGAGATAGAAGAAAAGATTGATCAATTAACAATCGTTCAAAATTTTGAAAACCTACCCACTTGTAAGTATGGTGCATCAATCTGTAATCGGTAAAAGCGAGATACAGAGAGTAAAAGAGGGGATAGATCCAAAAGATGCCAAATGTAATTATCCAGGGCGACGCAAACAGGTATCCTGAAAAGCGTCGTTTTATCATTGGGGTTTAATCAACTCCTGGATTTTGGTGTTGGCCTCATAAATTGTCTCAGCAATTGGGGCTTCATTGAACAGAATCTCTTCTATTGATGTCTCAATAATATCTTCAATATAAACCCACTTTGGTGTCGGAGTTGTCATTCTGGAAAGTTCAAGCTGTCTCACAAACACATTGAGATTTGGATCGTCTTTAAAAAACTGATCCTTGGTTGTTTCTCTGCTGGACGGATTTGCCGTATAGTTGGTTTTGCAAAAAACAAGCTGATTTTCGGTGTTAGTGATATACTTAATAAATTTAATAGCTTCATCTTTGTGCTGCGATGTTTTGCCGATAGCGAGATATTCTCCGCCAACAAATGATTTACCGGGATATTCAGGTCCTGGAATAAGTGTCGTAAAGAAATTTATATCGCGGTTTTCGTTTTTAATTCGTTTCAGGAGCCAGTCGCCGGAGATAATTGCACCTATTTTACCATCGAGGAATGAATCCTCGAGTCTTCGCTGAGTATCAACAAGAGAACAGCTGTCATGCAAAGACTTATAGTACTCAAGCGCCTTATATGCCTTGTCGCTTGAAAAAACAGCATACTTACCATTTTCACTTATAATTCGGCCATCAAGGGCCCAGAAAAATGGCAGGACCTTTTTATAAAGGCGGTGTTTCTCGGCGGCATTGGAACCGAAACCAAAGATATCATCTGAGAGATTATGGACCCCAAAACAGGCTTGCTTAAAATCTTCCCAGTTAAATGGTATAAATTGTTCGTCAAATCCCGCCCGGGTTAACAGGTCTCGATTTAGAAACAGAACCCTGGTGCCAAGTATCCAAGGGAAGGCATAAATACTATCATTGTAAATTCCGGGCGTCCATCCCAAAAATTGAGAAGTATCTTTGACAACAGCCTCGGTCATTGAGCTCAGATTGTCGCTATATGAGAATTCGGCAACCCAATCGGAGCCGAGTTCAACGATATCGGGCGCCGTTCCGGATGAAAATGCGACCACGATTTTTTCATGTCCGTTGGCCCAGGTGAGACCGGTCTGCTCGATTTTGATTCCCGGGTTGGCGGATTCATAGTCAGCTATCATTTTATCGATAACCGGTTTGATAACCGGATCGGTCCAGAAATGCCACCATTGAAGTGTTACCTGATTGTTCCCGCTGCCGCAGGAAAAAATTAACATCCCGCACAGGGATATTATAAATAAGCCTAAAAGTGTTTTATATGTTTTCATGATGTGACAATATTACTCGCTTTGGTTGTTGTCAAGTTAAACTTTTTTGTTGAATTAAGTTATTGTTTCACTTTTAATTTCAATATGCAGGATCTATTTGATATAACAACCCTTCCCACGCTAATAATTTCAATTATTTCGATTCTAATAGTTGCCTATTCAATAATCTCGGTTAAAGCAGGGAAAATATTTAGTATCAGAGAGATTCCGGGATTGAAAGCGGTCGAAGAAGCGGTTGGACGCGCCACCGAGATGGGTGCGCCAATACTTTACACGCCCGGGTGGGGAGGAGATATTCAGCGGCCAACAACAATAGCTTCGCTAAATATATTGGCAACCATTGCAGAAAAAGCAGCACTCTATGATTGCCAGCTTGTTTTCCCAACGCATGACCCGGTTATAATGGCAGTTGCCCAAGAGGTGGTAAAAGAGGGATACGCTAAAGCCGGTTATCCTGACCGTTTTAATCCTGACAATATTTTTTATATCTCATCATCACAGTTTGGTTATGCCGCCGCGGTTGATGGTATCATCAGCCGAACCAAACCGGCCTCGATATTTCTTTTGGGAACCTTTGAGGCGGAGTCTTTAATATTAGCTGAAACCGGAAATTCAATTGGAGCCATACAGATCGCCGGAACAGATTCAACAATTCAGCTCGCATTTTTTATTGTCGCTTGTGACTATACTCTTATTGGCGAAGAACTATTTGCCGCTTCGGGATATCTGTCGCAAAATCAATCTATCTTGTCATCGGTGAAGGCGCAGGATATTTTAAAAGTAATGATTGCACTATTTATTATCGTAGCCGTAATCTGGGCGACAATTGATCCTTCGTCAACCTGGTGGAGATATTAACATGCCGACCCGACTACCACTTTTAATCTGTCTCGTCTCCGGTGTGGTCATGTTTCTTCAGTATTTTTCCCGACACCCGGTGGCCAAACTTATTTACCAGACAGTCACCAATGATTGGTGGCAGGTGATTTTTGCATTTACACTGATTGTCGGAGTTGCCGGATTTATAAAAATCACTTTAAGAAAAATATCCCAGAAAAAAGATAGAACCTATGCTTTGATTGCTCTGGGCGGATTATTATTAATGCCGATTTTGGCTTTGATTGGTGGAACAAATATTGAATCACCGTTTCAATGGGCATTTGAAAATTTACTGGCTCCGATGCAAGCGACCGTTTTTTCACTGCTTGCATTTTTTGTCGCCTCGGCCTCGTTCCGAGGTTTTCGTGCACGATCAATTCCGGCGGCAATTTTATTAGGCACAGCTTTGTTGGTTTTAGTAGGTCGGTTACCTATTGCCGAACATATTTCCGAGTATATTCCCGATCTTACTTTCTGGATAAAAAACTATCCGTCGATGGCGGCCAGGCGTGCGATTTTAATCGGAATCGGACTCGGTTCGATGACCACCGCCTTGCGTGTCATTCTTGGGATTGAAAGAACCTATTTAAGTGGTAAGTGATGAGTAAAGATAAAATCAGATGGATCATTTTTGCCGGTTTGTTTCTGTTTGTAACGCTGGCGTATACCATTGACATCAAGATGGTATCATCGCCGTCTTACGAGGTTCAGAAAAGCTTCGACTATATCGAATCACTACCTGAAGGCACTATCCTGATGATATCTTTTGATCACGAGGCTTCGTCGTTGCCTGAGGTGCAACCTATCAGTCTGGTTATGATTCGTCATGCTTTTAGAAATAATCTGAAGATTGTCGGTTTATCTTTATTTGCCGAGGGAACCGCCATCGGATACCGGACATTAAATAAAATCGCCGCTGAGTATGATAAACAATATGGTGTCGATTATGTTTTTCTTGGATTCAAACCACAACATATTGCCGCTATTCTTGGTATGGGTGAATCAATATATGATGTCTTCCCGCGCGATTATCTCGGCAACCAAACAGATACTATTCCAATTATGATTGGAGTAGTAAATTATGATAACATTGAAATGGTTATTTCAATCACCGATGGTGATCGGGCAGTGCAATGGATCGAGTATGCCGGTCCGCGGTATGATCAAAAAGTAATGACCGGATTAACGGCAGCGATGATAACCAGCTATGATCCATATCTATCATCAGGACAACTGTTTTCTGTTGTTGGTGGATTAAAAGGTGCGGCAGAGTATGAAAATCTTTATGGCGAGGTCGGCAAGGGTAATCGAGGGATGCCTGCTCAAACCGTGGCGCATCTATATTTGATTGTTATGATAATAATTGGAAATATAATTTATTTCAGGAATAGAAAACGGCAGGGGAGAAGCAGCTAATGGATATCGGAGTAATTATCGCCGGTATTCTGACCCTGGCGATATATACATTTTTATATAAAGACAATCCGATATACCGTGCCGCCGAATCGCTTTTAATCGGGCTGGCGATGGGATATGTCCTCGTTATTTACTGGCAGACCGCTTTTATGGACAGGATCTTCTCGCCGCTGTTGAATGAAAATGATTGGTGGGTGCTGATACCATTAATACTTGGACTTCTGATGTTTAGCAGATTCAGCCGGAAATATTCCTGGTTATCGCGCATACCGATTGCACTTATGATCGGAGCAGGAGCCGGGGTTGCTATTCCGGCAATGCTTTACGCCCGAACTTTAAAACAGATATCAGCCTCAGTGATGCCGCTTATAACTGAAAGTGGCGGCTTTAATTTTGAGGCTCTGGTTGTTATAGTTGGCCTGCTTTCGACACTGACATATTTTTATTTCAGCCGTGAACATAAAGGTATCATTGGGAAAGTTGCAAAATTGGGGACATATTTTCTAATGATCTTTTTTGGTGCGACTTTTGGATACACCGTGATGTCACGGATGTCAACATTTATTGGACGGATAGATTTTCTTCTCTCTGATTTTCTCCATATTATCAAATGACCTGTCCCAAATGCAAAATAGCAATGAAAGAATTGAAACGTTCATTTCATAAAAAACGCAAATGGGTATGTCCGAAATGCGGTCGAGTCAGATTTCAAATTCAGAAAAATAAGTGATTTTAAGAAACTATCCAAATTTCCTTCCGTATGGATAAATAACTGTGCAGGATGAAATATGGAAATAAAGATTGGTACATCTGGATTTAGCTTCGATGATTGGAAAGGGACATTTTACCCTAAAGATATTGAAAAAGGGAAGATGCTCGATTTTTATGTCCAGCATTTTCCAGTCGTAGAAATAAATTCTACATATTACCGTATCCCGCATCCGGCCGTGATGGCAAACATCGAAAAGAAAACTCCCAACGGATTTGAATTCATTATAAAGGTCCCACAGGTTGTCACTCACCAGAGAAAAAAAATAGAAGCTGCCGTTGATGAATTCCGGGAGTGTCTCAAGCCGATGGAAGATTCCGGCAAACTAAAAGGTCTATTAGCGCAATTTCCATATTCATTTAAGTTTTCTCAGAATGGATTAGAATATATCAAATATTGCAGCGAATTGCTAAAACCACATCCGCTTTTTGCTGAGTTTCGCCATAACGGCTGGGTCAATCGCGATATGTACAATTATCTGCGAGGCAATTCAATTGGCTATTCTGCGGTTGATGAGCCGCAATTGCCCGGTCTTTTAAAACCGGATATGTTTGGTACGACCGATACCGCATATTTGAGACTGCATGGTCGCAATGGAGAAAAATGGTGGAACGGCGGAGCATTGAGATATGACTATAATTATAGCCATGAAGAATTGCAGGAATGGAGAGAGAAAATTAAAAAAATGGAAGATAAGGCAAAAAAGATGTATATCTTCTTTAACAATTGTCATCTCGGGCAAGCTGTCAAGAATGCCCATGATATGATGAATCTTCTTGATATTTAATATTAAGTTTTTGTTGACCAACCCTTTCCAATTATTAAATTGTCCGCTCAATAGGAAGGACGAAAATTATGGATGAATATTTACGACTGGAAAATATCTGCAAATCTTATGAATCTAAAAAAGCTGTTGATAATCTCTCTCTTTCTGTCCCCCAAGGATCAATCTACGGAATAATCGGACCCAACGGCGCTGGCAAAACAACCACAATTCGAATGGTAATGAATATTATCGCCCCTGATTCAGGGGAAGTATTGATCAAGGGTTCCAAGGCAAAAGATGATTTCAGAAATAGGGTCGGTTATCTTCCCGAGGAACGGGGACTTTACAAACAAATGACTCTAAAAGAAATAATAAGGTTTCTTGCAGAGGTCAAGGGTCTCCCGGTTAAAAAAACTGATCAATTAATGGATGGCTGGCTTGAGAAGATGTCACTGATTGATTATAAGGAGAAAAAAGTCGAAGAACTCTCCAAGGGAATGCAGCAAAAACTTCAATTTATCACAACTTTGATTCATCAGCCGGATCTGATTATTCTTGATGAGCTTTTCTCCGGTCTTGACCCGCTCAATATTGAGCTTATAAAAAATGTCTTGATGGAAGAAAAACGTCGCGGAACAACGATTCTTTTTTCCACTCATGTTATGGAACAGGCCGAAAAACTGTGCGATTACATCTGTATGATAAACGGCGGGCAGAAGGTACTCGATGGTCGGTTATCCGACGTAAAATCGAAATTCGGGACCAATTCGATTCAAATTAATATGGATGGTGACGGCGGTTTCATTCAGAACCTTCCCGGTGTCGAGAAAGTAAGTGAATTTAACAACTATATCGAATTACAACTTTCTGCCGAGGCCGACAGTCAGGCAATTCTGAAAACCGTTTCGGAAAAGATGACCATTCATCGCTTTGAGATAATGGAGCCGTCATTATACGATATTTTCATAAATATGGGCGGCGTCAAACCTTCCGATCTCAACAAGGAAGGAGAAGCCGATGTCTAAGATGTGGGTAATAATAAAACGTGAGTACGCTCAGGTTGTCAAAAAGAAATCATTTATTGTCGGAATTTTACTTACTCCTCTTTTTATGGTAGCAATTACAGTATTGCCGGCTATGCTCGCCTCAAAACAGTCGGACGATACCCATGAGATGGCAATTATTGATTTGGATGATAAAGGAGTGGGGGAGAAGTTTGCCGAATCTTTAAAACAATATACTCTGGATGATGATCGTCCCGCTTACGAAGTTACTGAGATTTACAATATCAATTCCGATGACATTCAAAAATTGGCCGAGCAACGCTCTTTCTTGGATTCACTTGTAAGAGATAAGCAATTAAAAAGTTATCTTATCATCAACAATAAAGCCGAGGAAAATGATTCGATTGTCCTGGTCGCAAAATCATTCGGATTCAGAAACAATTCACGTTTCGAAAAAAGGCTGTCGGATATTCTATCAGGGATTAGATTGGACAACACCGAGGTAAATTTAGAAGTTGATTCAATTCTGAATTTGACCAGAAGAATAGATCTTAGCCAGCAGGCTCCGGGTGGTATTGAGCGTGATTTCATAACAATGTATATGGGTGGAATTATTTTTGTGATGA
>JAQBFG010000017.1:0-14019 GCA_032123495.1 Candidatus Zixiibacteriota bacterium
CTCCGATACATAGGTCAAACATTGCTTTGTACTGTAAATCATGCGATACCCCGACCAAAATAAGTTTTAAATTTGTCGATGAGGGTAAAGGGACTAAGTCAAAAGTTCGCCTTTGTCGAAAATGCGGCGAAGCAATATAGCAGGTAAAGAATATGGCCAGATTGAAAAAAACATTTAATGAACAGATTTTACCAAAGCTGATGAAAGAATTTAACTATTCCTCAGTGATGGAGGTTCCTCGGCTGAGCAAGATCACCATTAATATAGGTGTCGGTGAAGCTATCGCTACGCCCAAATCTCTTGAAGCGGCCGTAGCTGATCTAACCCAAATTACCGGTCAGAAGCCGCTGTTGACGACAGCTAAAAAGTCGATTTCGAATTTTAAGCTCAGAGAGGGTGCCAAGATTGGTGCAAAAGTTACATTACGGCGGGAACGTATGTATGAATTTTTGGATCGACTGGTTAATGCCGCTATTCCCAGAATCAGAGACTTTCGTGGGATATCGGCCAAGGCTTTTGATGGTCGCGGCAATTTTAACCTCGGTATCAAAGAGCAGATTATCTTTCCGGAAATTCAATATGATAAAATAGACAAAATTCGCGGTATGACTATCACTATTACCACTACGGCAAAAACTGATGAAGAATGTCATCGTTTGTTAACCGAGCTGGGAATGCCGTTTGCAAAATAGGAGATGAAGTGGCTAAAACTTGTTTGATAGAAAAACAAAAAAGAGTTCCGAAATTTATGGTACGAAAATATAATCGGTGTCGTCGTTGTGGACGGCCGAGAGCTTATATGCGCAGATTTGGAATTTGTCGAATCTGTTTCAGGCAATTGGCTCTTGCCGGCGATATACCCGGAGTTGTAAAGGCCAGTTGGTAAAGATTAAGAGACAGGAGTATTTAATATGTCAATGACCGATCCGATTGCGGATATGTTGACGAGAATCAGAAACGGTTCCAAAGCAAAAAAGGTGGCGGTCGATGTACCGGCATCGAATATAAAACGCTCTATAGCCAATATTCTTCTTGAGGAAAAATTTCTCAAGGATATGGTAGAGCTTCCTGATAATCGTCAGGGTATTTTGCGCATTTATCTGAAGTACAGTCGAGACGATGATCCGATTATCAGAGGTCTGAAAAGATTATCCAAACCTGGATTGCGGAAGTATTTTGATTTCGATCAGATCAAACGTCTTGGAAGAAACCAAATAGGAATAACGATTATATCAACCTCACAAGGTATTGTTACAAACGCTCAGGCCGTCGAGAAACGCGTTGGTGGTGAAGCTTTGTTTAATATCTGGTAAGGCGGAGCTATAGATTATGTCGAAAATTGGAAAAAAACCGGTTATTGTTCCTTCCGGGGTAAAAGTTGATATTAAGGACGGACTAATTTCTATTACCGGACCCAAAGGAAATCTGTCACGACTGATACACGAAGATATGACTGTTGCTTTGGAAGGTGAAACGATTGTTGTCACCAGGCCCAGCGATAATAAAAAACATCGCTCGTTGCATGGTTTAACCAGATCCCTTATTCAGAATATGGTCACCGGTGTTAGCGTTGGATATACAATTACGCTGGAGATTAATGGTATTGGTTATCGGGCAGAGATGAAAGGAAGCTTATTGGAATTGCAACTTGGCTTCTCACATTCAATAATGTTCCGGGCTGCTGAAGGTGTCACTCTCGACGTCGTGCCAAAAGTAAACAAAATTACCGTTACCGGTATTAACAAAGAGTTGGTTGGCTCGGCGGCAGCCGAGATTCGCTCCCTGCGTCCTCCTGAACCGTACAAGGGCAAGGGAATTAAATATGATTATGAAACAATCCGCCGTAAAGCTGGAAAAGCAGCGGTCGGATCCGGTGCATAAGTAAGGACTAGGACTCATGTCTAATAAAAGTGATAAAAGCATTAGAGCCGACAGACGAAAAAAGGGAGTTCGGTTTAAGATTTCGGGGACGACTGACCGCCCTCGTTTGACTGTTTTTCGCTCATTGAAAAACATCACGGCTCAGATTATTGACGATGAAAAAAGGATTACCATTGCGGCCGTCTCAACTTTCTCCGAAGGAATGCCAGAAAAGATTTCCGGCAAAACCAAAGTTGATGCCGCTGGTCTCATAGGTGAAGAGATTGCGCGTCGGGCGATGGAGAAGAATGTAACAAAGGTAGTTTTTGACAGGAACCGCTTTCTATATCATGGTCGGATTAAATCTCTGGCTGATGCGGCTCGCAAAGCAGGCCTAAAATTTTAGATAAGCAGATGAGGTATTAAATTTGGCTCGAAGGGAAATGGAAAGTCTCGATTACGATGAGAGAGTAATCCATATCAATCGTGTTGCGAAGGTTGTCAAAGGCGGCCGGCGCTTTAGTTTCACTGCTCTGGTAGCAGTTGGTCAGCGTAACGGCCAGGTTGGAATTGGTTTGGGCAAAGCTTCGGAAGTTGTTGAAGCAATCCGTAAAGGTACGGAAGCGGCCCGCAAAGCCATGGTTACCGTTCCGATAACCGCTGAGGGCTCGATCCCCCATTATATACTGGGCAGATTTGGTTCTTCGACGGTGGTTATGAAGCCGGCTTCAACCGGAACCGGTGTTATCGCCGGTGGCGCCGTTCGAGCCGTTTTGGAATCAGCCGGAGTTCAGGATATTTTAACCAAGGTCCTTGGCAGTCGTAATCCGAATAATGTTGTTAAGGCAACAATGAATGGCTTAATCAACCTGCGTAGCCAGGAAGAACAGCTTAGATATCGAAACGAAGGATAATTCCTCCGGGATTGAGGTTTTAATATGACAAGAATAAAAGTAACTCAGACACGCAGCACTATTGACAGAAAAGAAAACCAAAAACGCACAATAGTTGCTCTTGGTTTGGGAAGAATCAATCGCTCGAAAGTTCATAATGATTCACCTCAGATCAGAGGTATGATAAAAACAGTCGAGCATCTGGTAAAATGGGAAGAGGTGGAGTAATAGTTATGCCTTTAGAACTATCAAATTTAAAACCTTCACCAGGCGCCAGAAAACAGCGCAAACGCGTGGGGCGCGGTGTAGGCAGTGGAACCGGAAAAACTTCGGGACGTGGTCATGGTGGGCAAAATTCCCGCTCTGGTGCAAAAAGCAGGCCATGGTCGGAAGGTGGGCAGATGCCGATTCAGAGGCGGATCCCAAAACGCGGCTTTAGAAATATGTTCAGCGTAATATATCAACCGGTCAATCTTGACCGCTTGGCAAATTGTCAGGATACCGAGATAACACCGGAAGTCTTGAGAAAGCAGGGGATAATTAAGACAATACGTCGCCCCGTCAAAATTCTGGGAACCGGCAAACTGGAGACGGCTCTTATCGTTAAGGTCGCCGCCTTCTCAAAGTCGGCCATTGAAAAAATTGAGGCGGCCGGAGGCAAAGCCGAGGTGACAAAGTGTTAGGTACTATTCAATCGATCTTTAAAATTGAAGAACTTCGTAAGAAGATATTATTTACGCTTGGAATGCTGATCGTATATCGAATCGGTGGTCATATTCCGACTCCCGGCGTTGATGGTGTCTTGCTGTCGCAGACATTATCAGGTGATACGATTTTTGGTATGCTTGATCTTTTTGCAGGTGGTTCGTTTGCAAAGGCGACCATCTTTGCATTAGGTATCATGCCGTATATATCGGCTTCTATTATGTTCCAGTTGCTGGGTGCAGTAGTTCCGTTTATTCAGAAACTCCAGAAAGAAGGGGAAGAGGGGCGTCGCAAGATTACCCAGTATACCCGTTATCTGACCGTTCTGATTGCATCTCTGCAGGCTTTTGGAACGGCACAGTTTTTGATTTCGATGGAGGTTCCGGGCGGTCAGATTGTGCATATGCCAACCGCTTTGTTTGTTCCGTTGACGATGCTGACTTTTACTTGCGGAACAATTTTTATTATGTGGCTGGGTGAGAAAATTACAGAAAAAGGTATCGGCAACGGTATTTCATTGATCATCTTTATTGGCATTGTCGCCAGATTCCCTGATGCCGTGATCGAGGAAGTTCAATATCTCTGGTTTGGCACCAGATCAATTATTGTCGAAGTGATATTGGTAGCGATGATGATTGCCGTTATTGCCGCGGTTATTCTGGTTACCAGGGGTCAACGCAAGGTTCCGGTCCAGTACCCCAAAAGAGTTGTCGGTCGTAAGGTTTATGGTGGAGCTACCACGCATTTGCCGCTATCGGTCAACTCGGCTGGCGTTATCCCGATTATTTTTGCGCAGTCGATTATGTTTCTGCCGGCCACGGTTCAGCAGCTATTTCCAAATGCTGAATGGATATCCAATATTGTCTCGAACCTCCTGAATCCGGGCGGGTTTGTCTATTCAATTGTTTATGCTTTGATTATTGTATTTTTTGGGTATTTCTACACAGCTATTGTGTTTAATCCAATTGATATAGCTGATAATATGAGAAAAAACGGCGGTTTTGTCCCCGGTATTCGACCGGGTAAGAAAACGGCTGAGCATATAGAGAGAATCTTGACCAGAATTACTCTTCCAGGGGCTTTGTTTTTTGCCGCCATCGCGGTTTTGCCCTGGGTATTAATGGGCCAACTAAACGTCAACTACTTCTTTGGAGGTACTGGGCTTTTGATTGTTGTCGGTGTGGCTCTGGATACTCTGCAGCAGATTGAATCGCATCTTTTGATGCGTCATTATGATGGCTTTATGAAAAAAGGGAAAATTCGAGGGAGATCATATTAATGAATTTAGTATTTTTGGGCCCTCCGGGATCGGGTAAAGGTACACAGGCCAAAGTTATCTGTAAGGAACTTGGGATTCTTCATCTTTCGACAGGTGATTTGCTCCGAGAAGGTGTCAAAAATGGCACCGATCTTGGGACGCAGGCAAAAAAATATATGGAAGCGGGTGAACTGGTTCCAGATAAACTTATTGTTGATTTGATTGAAGAAAAATTGGCCTCAGGTGCTCTCGATAATGGGTATATATTGGATGGCTTCCCGAGGACAGTACCGCAGGCGGAAGCGCTTCGTGATATGCTGGCCAAAAACAAGAGCCAGATTGATAAAGCTATTTTGCTTGACGTTTCTAATGATGAAGTGATTAAACGGCTCTCCGGTCGATTTTTCTGTCCGAACTGTAGCGCCGGATATAATTATCCTGCCCAGATGCCGAAGCAGGAAGGAATTTGTGATAACGATGGCGTTGAGTTGCAAAGACGTCCCGACGATGAAGAGGATGTTGTCAAGAACCGGCTTGAAGTTTATATAATGCAAACCGCTCCGATTATCGATTTCTATCGTCAGGCTTCATTGTTGTTTGAAGTTCCGGCTGAAGGAGCATTGGAAGAGATTACGCAAGCCCTGTTAAAGGTTATAAAAGAAGATTAAACGGAGTGATTAATATTAAGACAGACGCCCAAATTGAGATTATGAGAAAAGCGGGCAAAATAGTTGCTGATACTCTGAAGGTTATAGAGTTGTCAATAAAACCTGGTATTACTACCGGTAGACTCGATGCTATCGCCGAAGAGTACATTACTTCGCATGGTGCTATTCCTGCTTTTAAAGGTTATCGCGGTTTTCCGGCTACTGCTTGTATCTCTATTGATGAGGAAGTGGTGCATGGTATTCCCGGAGACCGTCAGCTGGTCGAGGGACAGATTGTCTCGATTGATCTCGGTGCTGTCATAGACGGTTATTATGGTGATTCCGCCGCCACTTATGCTGTTGGCGAAATTTCCGAAGAAAAGCAGAGACTTCTCGATGTTACCAAACGTTCTTTGGAAGTTGGAATTAGTAAAGTTAAAGCCGGAGTAAAATTGGGTGTTGTTTCTTCGTCGATTCAGGAAGTTGCCGAAGCTGCAGGTTTTTCGGTGGTTCGGGAAATGGTTGGTCATGGGATTGGTCAGAAACTTCATGAAGAGCCACAGGTACCACATTTCGGCCCGGCCAATTCCGGTCCAATTCTCAAAAAGGGAATGGTTTTGGCGATAGAACCGATGGTAAACCAGGGCGATTTTAAGATTAATCAAAAACCGGATGGTTGGACAATTGTTACTGCCGATGGTTTGGTTTCGGCTCACTTTGAGCATACCGTTGCAATTACCGAAGACGGTGCAGATATTTTAACATTGAGCTAAGGATTAAATGGCCAAAGAAGATACAATTCAGGTAGAGGGTAAGGTTTTGGAACCGTTACCAAATGCCATGTTTAGAGTAGAATTGGATAATGGGCATGTTGTTCTGGCTCATATTTCCGGTAAAATGAGAATGCATTTTATTAAAATTCTGCCGGGTGATAGAGTTACGCTGGAACTTTCGCCCTATGATTTGACGCGCGGTAGAATAACTTATAGATATAAATAAATTGAATAATGGTTAGGTTGGTGTTGTATTATGAAAGTTCGTTCGTCGATAAAAAAAAGATGTGAACACTGTAAAATTATCAAGCGTAATGGCATTCTTCGGGTGATTTGCAGTAAAAACCCGAACCATAAACAACGCCAGGGTTAATTTAGAATTACTGGCAGGAGGTTGCTTTGGCACGTATAGCGGGTGTCGATTTACCAAAAGATAAAAGGGTCGAGATTGGTCTAACATACATTTTCGGTATAGGTCCGACGTCGTCGAAAAAGATTCTTGATACAACAGGAATTAGTCCTGATGTAAGAGTCAATAAATTAACCGAAGAAGAAGTGGCCAAACTTCGAAAAGTAATTGAAAATGATTACAGAGTTGAAGGAACTCTGCGAAGCGAAATATCAATGAATATTAAGCGTTTGATTGATATTGGCAGTTATCGCGGACTTCGTCATCGTCGCGGATTACCCCTTCGCGGGCAAAAAACAAAAACCAATGCCCGTACTCGCAAGGGTCCGGCTCGGACGGTTGCCGGTAAGAAAAAGACACCGGCTAAGAAATAAGGTAGATGAGGTTAATAAGTGGCTGATCAAAAAAAGAAAACGAAGACTAAGAAAAAAGTGGGAAAGATCGACTCTGTCGGTGTTGCCCATGTTAAATCGACTTTTAATAATACGATGGTTTCAATTACTGATACCAGAGGCGCGATCATTGTTTGGTCGTCGGCAGGTAAAGTCGGCTTCAAAGGCTCAAAAAAATCAACTCCGTTTGCGGCCCAGTTGGCCGCCAGCCGTTGTGCCAAAGAAGCATTGGATCTTGGTGTTAGAAAAATTGAAGTTTGGGTTAAGGGACCTGGCTCCGGTCGTGAAGCGGCTATCCGCTCATTATCTGCTGCTGGTTTGGAGATTACGGCTATCAAGGATGTAACCCCGATTCCCCATAACGGTTGCCGTCCACCCAAAAGAAGAAGAGTATAAAACCATTTTTTGGTAATAGATTAGGATATTTACAGGAGAGTTAATGGCTCGATATACGAAAGCAAACTGCAAACTGTGTCGTCGCGAAGGCGAAAAACTTTTTTTGAAAGGACATCGGTGTAGTACCGATAAATGTGCCTTCGAAAAGAGAGGTTTCGCCCCGGGTCAGCACGGGCAGTCAAGACGCTTTAAAGTGTCAAACTATGGGATTCAGCTACGGGAAAAACAAAAAGTCCGTAGAACCTATGGTGTTTTAGAAAAACAATTCCGCAATTACTTTGAGAAAGCTGACATGAAGGTTGGCGTAACCGGTGAAAACCTGCTGCAAATGCTCGAGTGCCGATTTGATAATATCGTTTATCGGCTCGGTTTTGCTCCGTCGCGTAAAGCGGCCCGGCAATTGGTAAAGCATGGTCATTTTACCATTGATGGAAAAAATGTTGATATTCCATCTTACCAGATCAAACCTGGGAACCTGATTAAAGTTAAGGATAAATCAAAAACGCTTGATATTATCCATTCGTCGATAAAGGAATTTGGCCAGACCGATCAGATTGCCTGGTTGCGTTTGAATAAGGCTGCCTTGGAAGGTGAAGTGATTGAAATTCCCAAGCGCCAGGATATTCCGATTTCGGCCAATGAACAATTAATTGTAGAGCTGTATTCAAAATAGGAAACCAATTGCCTTTATGGGAGGCTTCGATATATGAAATGGAAAAGCCTGCAGATGCCGAAAGAGATCGTCTCGGATCAATCTTCGGCCACAGAGAATTATTCTCGATTTATAATTGAACCCCTTGAAAGAGGATATGGGGTTACGCTGGGTAATGCCCTGCGTCGGGTATTGTTATCCTCCATACAGGGATCAGCCGTCGTTTCATTCAGGATTATTGGCGCCCTGCATGAGTTTTCTACCATCCCTGGTTTGTATGAAGATGTCACGCAACTGGTCCTGAATTTGAAACAAGTCAGAGCCAGAATGTATGCCGATGAGATGCGAACACTAACTCTTGAAGCAGATAAAAAGGGCAAAATCACAGCCGGAATGATCGCCGGAGATTCAGAAGTGGAAATTATGAATCCGGATTTGCATATTGCAGAATTAGTGGAAGATGTTGAATTCAAGTTGGAAGCTGATATTGACTACGGTCGCGGTTATTTTACTTCAGAGCAGAATAAACGACCTGATGCTCCGGTTGGAACAATTTTTATTGATTCCGTCTTTTCTCCAGTTATCAAGGTCAATTATGAAGTCGAAAACACCCGTGTTGGCCAGCGGACTGACTATGATAAATTAATGCTTGAGATAACCACCGATGGCTCAATTTCTCCCGAAGATGCACTTTCATATGCTGCCAAGATCCTCAAAGATCATCTTCAGTTCCTTATTCATATTGATGAGGAATTTGTGTCTGCCGAAGTAGAAGTCGAGGATGAAGAAACCGTTAGAATCAGACAACTTCTTAAAACACGCGTTGATGAGTTGGAACTGTCGGTTCGCTCCTCAAACTGCCTGAGAGCAGCCAATATTCAGTCACTTTCTGAGTTGATTTCCAAGAGCGAGTCGGAAATGCTGAAATATCGGAATTTTGGGCGGAAATCGCTTAACGAATTAAATAGTATACTCGACGAACTTAATCTCAGCTTTGGGATGGATATCGCTAAGTATATGGAACAGCAGTAATTTCAGGGGAATACAATGCCTCATCAAAACAAGGTAAAGAAACTCAGCCGAACCAAGCCGCACCGGGAAGCAATGCTTCGTAATATGGCTAGCTCTTTAATACAACACCGGACTATTGAGACTACCGAGACAAAAGCTAAAGAACTTCGTCGAGTAGTTGATCGAGTTATCAGTATGGCCAAAAAAGATACGCTTTCGGCGCGTCGGCAGGTCGCAAAGACCATCGAGAGCAAAGAAGCTTTCAAAAAGTTGTTTAGTGAAGTTATCCCACAGTTTGATAAAAGAGATTCCGGTTTCACGAGAGTCCTAAAAGTAGGATTCCGCCGTGGCGATAATGCTGCAATTTCCAGAGTAGAACTGTTGATTGAAGCTCCGAAAGTTGAAAAGGGATCAAAGAAAACAACCAAGAAAAAAACCGCTGTTGAAAAGAAATAATCTCAGATCCAAAGAAATATCTTATTCGGCCGTCCAACTGGACGGCCGTTTTTTATTGAAAAATCGTTTGCCAATTTGATATCATTGTTGTATTATAATAATTCTTAAACGATACTGTTATATTAGCCTGTTAACTGTATGGGTTGCAATGGATTTAAAAATATTATTATACGTGCGGGTGTTTGTTCGGGAAAGCCGTCACGCCGAAAGGAGTAGGTTTTGTCAGAAGAGTTAAAGGCTGCCCCTAAAAAGGTAATGTCAAAGGGATGTTTGATTGGCATAATCGTTATTGGCATTTTAGCCGTCCTTGTTATCGGAGTGATGACTACCCTTTATATTTATCAGGATGAGCTTCTGGAATGGGGACTTGAGAAAACAACCGAAATGATTGCGATGGAAGTAAAAGCGAACCTGCCAGATGAGTTTTCCGAGGCGGAGATAGATGAGCTTTTTATTCGATTCAGAGAGGCTGTTCTTAACAATGATATTGAGCCGACCAGAATTCAGAATCTTGCGACGCAATTTCAGAAGTATCTTGAAGATCAAAAAATTGACGAAGATGAGGCACGTTGGATAATAGAAGAAGTCAGAAAGGCTTTGGAATATTAACAACGGAACTGTAATTATATGTACATTATAACACGTAGTAAGGAAATTGATTGCGACAAGGGGATGAAGCAATAGATTATGTATGATATATTGATATTATTCTTAGCTTATCTTCTTGGATCGATTCCGTTTGGTTTAGTGATTGCCAGATTGTATGGTGTTTCGGATATTCGATTGGTTGGTTCAGGCAATATTGGAGCTACCAATGTGATGCGGTCAGTCGGCAAATTTCCTGCACTAATGGTCACAATTCTGGATATTGCCAAAGGTACTGTTGCGGTGATTATTGCCGGGAGCTTTGGCGGGTATCTTTTGGGCGACCTTGAGTATCTAAAACTGGCAGCCGGTTTTTTTGCTATTTTTGGTCATATCTTTCCGATATTTTTAAAATTCAAAGGCGGCAAAGGTATCAATACTGCTTTGGGTGTTTTTATCACATTGCTGACACTGCCTATTTTTATTGCAATAGCTGCTTTTATTATTATCGTGTCCATTAGTAAATTTGTTTCGCTTGGATCGATACTGGGATCATTCTCTCTGCCTATCACCGTATATATTGCATCATTAATTGCTCCGGATAAATACCACCCGGTTTATTTGCCGGTAACAATTATTTTTGCAATTCTGGCGATTTTTACTCATCGAACAAATATCAAGCGCCTTTTAAAAGGTGAAGAAAACAGATTTAGTTTCCATTCAAAATCAACTTCAGAAGTAAAGGATTGTGGCTGAAAAAATGGAAGCAAAAGAAAGAATAGCGATTTTGGGAGCTGGCAGTTGGGGGATAGCAATTGCAAATTTGCTTTACCAAAACAATTATAAGGCAAAACTGTGGGAGTTTAATCCCGATGATTACCAAATTTTATTGGAGCACCGGACTCATCCCAAAAAACTTCCCGAGGCTTATATCCCTGACGATATCCTCATTACCAATATACTTAATGAAGCGATTGCCGATGTTGAATATATTGTTTTGGCTGTTCCATCGCAGCGCGTACGAAATGTCTGCCTTCTATTAAAACCGATATTAAAAGAGATGCCGAATTTTATTAATTTGGCCAAAGGGGTGGAGGTCGGCTCGCTTCTTAGGGTCTCTGAGGTTGTTGGTGAAACAATCCCTGATTTCGATAGGAAAAGATTTGCCGTCTTATCCGGTCCCAGTCATGCCGAAGAGGTGGCCAAAGATATGCCAACCAGTATTGTTGCTGCTTCATCGAATCCGGAATTGGCCAAATCTGTTCAGAGGATCTTTAGCAGCGATACGTTTAGAGTCTATCGTTCATCCGATCTTATTGGGGTGGAACTGGGCGGCTCACTTAAAAATATTATCGCGATTGCATCTGGAATATTGCATGGATTAGGACTGGGTGACAATACCGCCGGTGCTTTAATTACCCGTGGGTTGGCCGAGATTACCAGACTTGGTGTAAAACTTGGTGCCGAGGCTGAAACATTTGCCGGCTTATCAGGAATTGGTGATCTGATAGCTACCTGTTTGTCCAAACATTCCCGCAACCGCTATGTTGGTGAGCGGATCGGCCGGGGTGAAAAATTACAGGCGATACTTGATAGCATGGTCATGGTGGCCGAGGGAGTGTACACCTGTCAGTCAGCTCAGGAGTTATCAGAGAAATATCAGGTGGAGATGCCAATCACCAATGAAGTATATCAGGTTCTGTTTAAAAATAAATCTCCCCGGGAGGCGGTCACCGATTTAATGACCCGTACCCTGAAAAAAGAAATTTGGAATTAATCGTATTTGAGGAATATAGATGCCACGTCGAAAAATAATTACAGATGACAAACTGTACTATTCGATTAGCGAAGTTGCCCAAATAACACGGCTGGAGCCGTATGTTCTCCGTTTCTGGGAAAAAGAGTTTCCAATGCTCAAACCAAAGAAGAATCGCGGCGGAAACCGAACCTATCAGAAGCAGGATATTGAGATTGTCAATCGTATTAAACATCTTCTTTATAAAGAGAACTATACGATTGCAGGCGCTCGTAATCGTCTCAAAGGTATCAAACCAACCGCAGAGAAAAAAGAGCTGGTTGCCTCGGCAAAGTTCCAAACAACGGTCGGCGAAATAAGGAAAGAGATTGAAGGCCTATTAAAACTTTTCCCTTGCCTTTTCTAAGAGTTGAAGTAGATTAGGTTTACGTCGGGGCGTAGCGCAGTCAGGTTTAGCGCACTCGCTTGGGGTGTGAGAGGTCGGCAGTTCAACTCTGCTCGCCCCGACCATAAATTTATGGTATAAATGAATATTACTCCCGCAAAAACAATTATACTGATTCCAGCATATAATGGCGCTTCACAACTTGAGAAGCTGATAACACAAATTAAAGCTCTGGTTCCTGAAATTGATATACTGGTTGTCAACGATGGTTCCACCGATGAAACAAGTTCTATTGTTAAAAATCAAAATTGTATTGTCCTTACTAATGATACAAATCAGGGAAAAGGTTACTCACTCAAACGCGGTTTTGTTTACGCCGTAGATAAAGAGTTTGATTATTTGATAACCATTGACGCTGACCTTCAGCATTGTCCTGAGGATATACCACGATTTATCAGTAATGCAGAGGAAGACCAGATTGCTATTGGAACCAGAGATTTATCGGTAGGAAACATGCCTTTATCCAGATGGCTGTCAAATAATCTGACCTCACTGATGGTGTCGGTTTTTGGCGGCAAGGTTATCAGAGATTCACAATCCGGCTTTAGGATGTTTGATCTGAAAGTTTTAAGGAAAATGAAAGCCGAATCAAATAGATTCGATTTTGAGTCAGAACTTCTGTTTCAAACCGGTTTGTTTAATACTAAAATCAAGGAAGTGTCAATCAGGACCATATATAATAATGAAAAATCGTCGATCAGTCATTTTGGCGACACTATTCGTTTTATCAGGCAGATTTGGAAAAGGATTATGTTATGATACTTGCTGATTTATTCTCACATTGGGAAACTATCCGATCCGAAATGATAGATGGTGTCAGTGCACTGACCCAGGAACAGCTTGATTGGATTCCAACAGGATGGAAAAATAGTATCGCCGATTTGCTGCGTCATATTTCTGAAGCCGAACTCTGGTGGCTGGGTAATGTTGTCTTGAAAGAAAATAACTATCGTGATCTAACTGCCACGTTGGCTCCCGATTTAAAAGCGATTATAAAAGAGCTGGAGATTTCTCATAATTATGTACTTGATGTTTTAAAATCAAAAACATTTGATAATTTTAAGGAAATATTTCAAATTCCGGGAAGCGAAAAGAAACAAAGTTTCCAATGGATTCTCTGGCATACAATTGAACATGAGATGAGACATCGCGGTCAGATATTTATGTTGATGCGGATGCAGGGAATAACGCCGCCCAATGTGTAGTTAACAGGAGAAAGAAATAAAACATGCTGATTTTATTGACCAATGATGATGGAATTCATGCCGAAGGAATGCTGGCGGCCCAAAAAGAACTTAAAAAAATAGGCGAGGTCCTGATGGTGGCGCCTGACCGTGAACAGTCGGCATCAAGTCATTCCTTAACGCTTGAGCGTCCGCTGAGACTTCAGAAGGTCGGCGAGGGGAGTTACACCTGCGATGGTACCCCAACCGATTGTGTGATGATGGCAATACATGGTATTTTGGAACATCGACTGCCAGATCTTCTGGTTTCCGGGATCAATCATGGAGCCAATATGGCTGAGGATGTGACCTATTCCGGTACTGTTGCCGCAGCTATCGAAGGATCGACGATGGGGGTTCCATCAATGGCTGTTTCCAATACCGATCCCGATAATAAAAAATCGTATCAAATCGCGGCCCGATTTACTGCTCGTCTGGCCAAACGATTTAAAGAGCTTAATTTGCCGCCGAGAACATTTTTGAATATCAATTTTCCCAAACTGAAAGACGATCAGATTCCGGATTATAAATTCACCGGACTTGGTCAACGGACCTATA
>JAQBFG010000018.1:0-4796 GCA_032123495.1 Candidatus Zixiibacteriota bacterium
TTCAGAAAGCAATTGGTATTAAAAAGAGGACAATGGCTCAAGGTTGGCAGGATAATCGTGATGCGTATTATATGTATGCCAAGTGGTGTTTGATACGGAAAATAAATCTTGACGAAGCCGAGATGTATGCCCGCAAGACGCTACCGGAGGTACAACCGGGAAAGTATCGCGCTCGTGTGTACTCAACATTGGCCGAAATTCTTGAGGCTAATAGTAAAATTGATGAGGCAAAAGAGGCGCTTAAAAATGCCATCGCGCACGACCCTGAAAATGATTATTATCAGGAAGAGCTGGAACGGCTGGAGAGTGAGTGACGAGTACTGGCCTGCATTGTATAAATTAAATCTTCTCTTTAAGAAATTCAGCCAAAATCTTATTGAATCGATCTCGGTCGGTGATAAAGAAAAAGTGACCTGCATTTTCAAATAGATAATATTCGGCGAGCTTAAAATAATTGACCCAAGATTTTCGAAAATTTATACCGATACCGCCGCCGCTTTCCATTATAAATATCTGTTGGTGGTCTCTAATCGGCGTTTCATTGATAGGGTATTTTTTTATAAATTCGTCGCAACCGGCCACCGATTGAAACATCCAGCGATGATTCCCTTTTCTAAATGAAGACAAAATAAAATCTCTGTCCTCTTGAGTGGCACTTTCAACTATTAATGAATTGTACCAGTACTCCGCTTCATTCCCGATTTTCTCATCCGATAGGGTCAGCATACTTTTGCCGAATTTTACTCTCGTTTTCAAAATCTCCCAATCACCGAGATAAGTACAATCAACAAAAACTGCACCTTTTAATTTACTGCCATCGAGTTTAATCATCTCCGGCATAACATTTCCGGCAAAACTGTGGCCAATAGCAAAATAAGGCAGGCCAATATTTTTCATCAGAGCAACTGTGACCTCGGCAGTGAGACGTGGAACCTGTATCGGGTCAACATCTTTGGTGCTTAGTCCGTGCCCGAACATATCAATGGCCACTATTTTATATTTATCAGAAAAATAATCTATCTGATATTTCCAGCTGTTGCTGTCGCCATATAGGCCATGAATAAAAAGAAGCGCGGTATTTCCCTGACCATATATTTCGTAATGCAGATTGAGTCCGTTAAAGCTAAAAAAAGGCATTATTTTTTCCTTTGCTCTTTATTATATAATAATGCTATCTATCTATAATAAAATCAAATAAATATATAGAGAAAAGCTGGAATCGTTGTTTTTTAATATAAAATTTTGTAATATTTTCGTGATGATATCGTAATTGTTTATAATAATTGGAGAATATGAATTGAAGAATAAAGAAAAAACATTAATGGTTTCAACTTCCGGTATCAGGGGAATTGTCGGTGCCGGATTAGATCCGATTATGACGGCTAAATATGCCGCTGCTTTTGGGACACTTCTGAATGGCAAAAAAATTGTTATTGGCCGTGACAGCCGTCTTTCCGGGCAGATGCTTAAAATGGCGGTGATCTCTGCACTGCGGTCGGTTGGCTGTGATGTTATCGATATCGGCATTGTCCCAACTCCCACGGTGGAAATAGCTGTAACCGGACTAAAAGCGGCAGGCGGTATCTGTCTAACCGCGAGTCACAATCCATCGGAATGGAATGCTCTCAAGCTGTTTAATAAAAAAGGCGAGTTTATTGATAAAAATGATCTGGCTAAATTAAACAAGATTTATGACTCCGAAAAATTCGCATTTGTTGGAAATAAATCGCTGGGTAGTTTGGAGTCTGATAATAGCTGGATCGACAGACATATCAAACAGGTGCTGAAACTTGATGTTATCAACCGTAATAAAATCAAGAGAGCCAAATTAAAAGTTGTCGTTGATGCGGTTAACGGTGCCGGCTCATTCGCTCTTCCTGAAATGCTCGAAGCGTTAGGGGTTGAAGTGATTCGATTGAATTGTCTCGGTGATGGTGATTTTGTTCATAAGCCGGAACCGATACCAGAAAACCTGAAAATGCTTGCAGGAGCGGTCAAAAAATATAAGGCCGATCTCGGGATGGCCTGCGATCCTGATGCTGACCGACTGGCGTTGGTAGACGAGACCGGTCAACCGATTGGCGAGGAACTGACCCTCACTTTGGCCGTCAAATATATTTTATCAAAGAAAAAGGGAAATGTTGTTATCAATCTTTCAACCTCCCGCATAACTGAAGATATAGCAAGAGAAGCGGGATCACAGCTGCATTATTCACCGGTTGGTGAGGCGAATGTTATCGCCGGTATCAGAAAGTTTCGGGCGGTAATTGGCGGCGAAGGGAATGGCGGAGTTATATATCCGGCTTTCCACTGTGGTCGCGATGCCCTTGTCGGCGGCGCAATTATTTCTTCTCTTTTGGCTGAAACCGGGATGAAACTTTCAGGTTTAGTGGGAACTTTGCCGATATATTATAATATAAAAACCAAAGCGCCGCTTCCGGCCGGTTTTGACCGAAAGATGACCCGGATGAAAGAAGCGGCTAAAAAAAGTTTTAAGGGATTAAAAATTGATAAACGCGACGGTCTCAGATTTGATTTTGGAGGCGGATGGTTCCAGATAAGGAAATCAAACACCGAACCGATCTATCGACTAATTGTTGAGACAAACAATCAAAAATTGACCCGCGATATAAAAAATGAAATCTTCAAACTTTTAAAATAAGATAATAATTATGTGCGGAATTGTTGGATATACAGGTTATCGTCAGGCGCTGCCGGTTTTGATGGATGGACTCAAACGTCTTGAGTATCGAGGTTATGATTCGGCTGGTATTGTGCTTTTTCAGGATGGCCGATTAGTCTCCGAAAAAAAGGCTGGTAAAATAAAGGAGCTTGAGAAAAAACTGAGTGGGATGAATTTTAATTCAGTCCATGGGATTGCTCATACCCGCTGGGCAACACATGGAGAACCGTCTGATCTCAACGCTCATCCGCATTATGATTGCAATGAAAAAATTGCTTTGGTGCATAATGGTATTATTGAAAATTACCGCGCCTTAAGACAGTTTCTTGTGGAGAAGGGTCATAATATTCGAACCGAGACCGACACTGAAATTCTGGCTCATCTGGTAGAGGAGCATTATGACGGCAATTTAACCGAAGCGGTCAGAAATGCGCTGGCTCAGGTTGAAGGCACTTATGGGATCGCCGTTATTTCATCTGATAGCCCGGACACAATCGTGGCCGCCCGTCAGGGTTCGCCGTTAGTGCTCGGTCAGGGTGAAAATGAGAATTTTATTGCCTCCGATGTTTCCGCGATTCTGGCCTATACCAACCGTGCTGTCTATCTTGAAGAAGGCGAGATTGCCACTGTTAGGGCAGGCAGCTTTGAAATCACTTCAATAGACAGAACGCGGCGGACTCCAAAAATCGAAGAGATATCATGGACCCTCGATATGATTGAAAAGGGTGGTTATGATCATTTTATGCTCAAGGAAATCTTTGAGCAGCCAACCACTCTGAAAAATGCTATCAGAGGGCGACTTAATTTTGATGATGGTATTCCTATCCTTAATGGTTTAAATCTTCAGATTGATGAACTGCGCCGGATAAACCGGATAATAATTACTGCTTGCGGAACGTCGTGGCACTCGGCTCTTATCGGTGAATATATGATCGAAGAGCTGGCCCGCATTCCGGTTGAAGTGGAATATGCCTCCGAATTCAGATACCGGGCACCGATTATTGAGGAAAATACGCTTTTGCTTGTAATCAGCCAATCGGGCGAGACGGCCGATACGCTGGCGGCGATGCGGGAAGCGAGACAAAAAGGAGCCACCGTTTTGGGCATCTGCAATGTCGTCGGCTCGACAATTGCTCGCGAGACCGACGGTGGCGTGTATATCCATGCCGGACCGGAAATCGGGGTAGCTTCCACCAAAGCTTTTACATCGCAGGTGATGGTTCTATCGCTTATCACGCTTCTTCTGGCGCGAATGAGGCAGCTTTCAGTGGCGCAGGGTCTGGAACTGGTCGATGCGCTTCAGAAAATACCGGAACAGGTCGAACAATGCCTTAGCATTGAGGGCCAGATAAAAGAGATTGCAAAAGAGTATTATCAAAAAAATAATTTCCTCTATCTTGGTCGAGGTGTCAATTTCCCGGCTGCCCTGGAGGGTGCACTAAAGCTGAAAGAGATCTCATATATTCACGCCGAGGGATATCCTGCCGCCGAGATGAAACATGGTCCGATTGCTCTTATCGATGAAAATATGCCGGTGGTGGTAATTGCTCTGAAAGATTCGGTATACGATAAGGTTCTTTCTAATATTGAAGAGGTCCGGGCGCGTAATGGCAATGTGATTGCGATTGCGACCGAAGGTGATACTGCGATCGCCGAAAGAGCAAATCATGTGATTTATATTCCACAGACGTTCAGGTTATTTTCGCCGCTGTTGTCGGTTATTCCACTGCAGCTTCTGGCCTACCACATTGCTGTTTTACGAGGCTGCCATATCGATCAGCCACGAAATCTGGCTAAATCGGTGACGGTCGAATAAATAGTATATACATTTCTTTAGATAATAATCAACACACCAGGAGTTTAAAACTCCCGGTGTGTTTTTGTATGAATATTTATTTATTTGGATTGATATTTTGATTGAGGCGAAAGAGATTGTTGGGATCATATTTCTTTTTGGCCTTCAATAAACGATCATAACCGGGACCATATGCGGCACCAACGCGGTCAGTCTCATCTTCGGTCATAAAGTTGATATAAACTCCGCCGGTGGCAAAAGGTGCCGTATCTTTAAAGAACTCGCGAGCCCATTTGATGGTTTTTTTGTCATCGGCGG
>JAQBFG010000019.1:0-4367 GCA_032123495.1 Candidatus Zixiibacteriota bacterium
CCATTGGACGGGGTGATCAAATAGGCTGTTTGTGATACCGCCGATCTTGATGATAAAATGAAGATAAGAAACCCAAAAATCTTAATACAATTTAGCAATTTCCCCATTCCGCCTCCTAATAAATATATTGTCGGCACGATAAACAAATCTTTGCCCAAAATTTGTTATTATTCAGTTTTAATTTGCGATTATGCGCTCTAACCGACGTGTGTAGTTGTGCGGTTAATCTTTGGTATTAAAGATACCATTTTTTATAAATTAAGTCAAGAAGTAATCAGATAATCGCAAAACCGATATTGATAGCAGATGGCAAAAAAATAGCCGCCGAATTTATAAAACGGTGGTTTGATTTGATCGTTGAGGTTATAGATTTAGTCGCGTCCCGGGGGACTTGGCTGAATAGAACTCCAATCGCTGCCCCTTAAGGCTTTTGACGCTTCAGTGTAATTGTCAGGTTTAACCCAAATAATATATCCAAACCGACCAGTTCCATCTACGACTGCATTGGAAGCATGTATATTAATTCCGGCATTCGATAATTTGAGATGAAAATTATAGAGTGCTCCAACATTATCCTCGCCCTGAATTAAAAAAGCTTTTTTGGGGCCAACCAGAGGGATATTGGCATCTTTGGCTGCCTGCTTTAATATCTCCGGGTCGGCTGGGAAGAAATCAAGCTGGCTTTGTCCTTCGCTTTCAGGAAAGGCGGTAAAGGCAATCAGATTGACCTGCTTTTCACTAAGAAACTCTAATAGTTTTCTCGCTTCTCCCGGCTTATCGCTGACCAGTGAGTAATAATACTCCACCTCTTTTACTGTAAATGACATG
The DNA here is from genome assembly GCA_032123495.1 of Candidatus Zixiibacteriota bacterium. Classification (GTDB taxonomy): domain Bacteria; phylum Zixibacteria; class MSB-5A5; order GN15; family PGXB01; genus JAAERC01. The sequence continues at coordinate 829 of JAQBFG010000019.1, forward strand.
AACAACCCCTTTCATCAATTCGATTTATTTTTGATTAAATCATTTTCATTTTTTATCCGTCCCATTCGTTCTATGAGATGGATGCATAAAGGCTATCGATTCGATTTCGTCGAGTTGCTTTAAATAGAAGTCAGGTTGGATGCTTATCTACATTAATATAGGCAGGAATATTATTTTGTCAAGATAGATATTTTTTAGACGTCCGTACTGATATATCGTAATTGTCTTTATGATCTTCGGGAAAAAAACGGCAGGTAAATTATACCTGCCGCCAAAAATTGAATTTCATTCTCTTTCGAAATAGAATAAATCACCTATTCACAAATCGGATTTGGCCCATTTTTATATAATTTATTAATTAAATAAATGACATCAAGAATATTAAGGGCTCCGTCGGCATTTAGATCACCACAGATTGTATTTACCGTGCCGTCGCAAGCATCACCAATACCGTCATGATCGCTGTCGATTTGTGAACTGTTGGCTACATCCGGACAATTATCACAGGCGGTACCTACATTGTCGCCATCGCTATCATCCTGTCACAATTTAATTTGAAGCAAGCGAAATTTGTGTTGTTCATAGCTTTCAGACGGCAGTTGAATCGATACTGAATTTTAGACAAAAAATAAACCGACAGTGGAAAGGGGGAACTTTCGGACACTGCCGGCCTCATTCTTACGCGGATAAGAAATCCGAGCACACGTGAATAATATATATGAAATGGCAAAAAAAGCAAGCAAAAAAGCACTTCCGGAGTAAATTTTTATGAAAAATATCAGTTTTTTTGCTTATTTGTAATAAAATTGAACCGTTTTTCATAGGGCTGGGAATTAAGAACAGGTTTTCTGATTAATTCAGATATAGGCTGTATGAGTGGTAAAATAAAATGGGGTGAAGCTGTTGTCGAACATTAATATTTCATTCTCAAACTCTTTTGATATCAGTCAACATTGAGTTATACTATGTTAATAAAGTTTTGATTTTAAATGAGGCAGTTTTTTGCAGAAGAAATCATTCTTGTTAGTATTTGCAGGTCTATTAATACTGATCTTATTAAGATTGATTCCATTTCTTTTTCCGGAATCCCGCACCTGGGGATTTAATCACCTGATATTTCTACCCAGCAGCTATTCAGTCGCCTTTTTTATTCTCGTAGCTATTGCATTGATAATACCATTTCTAAAATCTTCTGAAAAAATGGGAGAGGATTTATCCGAATGGTTCTCTTTTACTTTTTTCGGAAGTCGTCTGAAATATTTGTATCGATCAATATTTATCGCAATTATGACCGCCTTGTTTATTATTTTTGCTACCCCGACTCATTTCCTTGGTGATGGCTATGATGTCATCAATAATATTGCCAACTCTGAAAGCGTCCATGTTAAATGGAGTGAGGTTGGAATTACAAAAATTCTGAATGCTATTTTACTTCTTTTGGGGACTAATGATATATATAGTTCGAGGCTTTTATTCCAAATTATTTCAATTGTTTCAGGGGTATTTTCTTTATTCTTCTATTTTAATATTACTGAGATTATAACCGGCGATCGTTTTAGTAGAATATTAATATTTGTTTTATCAATATGTTCAGGGTCACTTTTGCTGTTTTTCGGGTACGCCGAATATTACCCGGTTCTTTGGATAATGTTAACCGGTCATATTTATTTTAGTCTTAAATATTTGAAAACCAAACGCGGGATAATCTCGTTATGGTTATTTTTATTGGTCGGAATATTTATGCATTTACAAATGATATTGTTCCTGCCGGCGGCATTATATGTTTCATTAGTCGGACGAAAAGGATTATCCTTATTTTTGTCCTATAAGAAAATAATATTGGGGACTCTAATAAGCTTATTAGTTGTTGTTGCTTCCATTGTCATTTATAAGTATGTGACTGATTTGTATATAGAAGATATTTTCCTAACGTTATTTATTGGGAAGCCGATTAACCCGGGCTATGCCGTTTTTAGTTTGCCGCACCTGCTCGATATCTTCAATGAAACAGTCCTGGTTTCACCTTTTCTATTATTATTGATTTTGCTTAGTGAAATAAAAATTAGGAATATATCCAAATTGGTTATTTCAAAATATCTGATTTTGGCTTCGTCATGCTCCCTATTTTTCTTATTTATTATTGACCCAAAGCTCGGGATGCCGCGCGATTGGGATCTTTTCGCAATGACCATATTTCCTCTATCACTTTTCTTGGCAGTAAATCTGTACAAACAGATTGAGTCAGTATTGAAAAAACTGCTTATTCCAATCATTCTCTTTTCCATCATTTCTGTTTTGCCATTTTTAATAACAAATTTAAGTAAAGAAGAATCGGTCAACTATTTGAAATATATGATAAATCTGGATCGAGAAAAAAGTTTATCATCATTTGTTATCCTGAGCAGCTATTATAAGGATAACAATAACAGCCTTTCTTTGGATTCACTTAACAAAATGCAGAATCAGATGTACCCCGATAAATATAAATCTGATCTGGCTATCAGGGCGATTAACAATGGAGATTTCGAAACAGCCGCAGAATTTATCGATGAGATCAAACCGGACAGATTTAACCCAAATTATCATCTGGTGTTAAGCAAATATTTCTTTCTGATTAACAACTACAATCAGGCCCATTTTCATATAGATAAGGCGATAGAATTGAGGAGATATGCCGGAAGGTATTATCTTGATAGAGCCAGAATTTTTATTGCCGTAGGCAAATATGACAAAGCGCTTGCCGATCTGAAGCATGGATTAGAATTAGACCCGTCTAATATGACGATTATTGAAGGGCTGGCATATCTCCATAATGAGATGGGGAATTATGATTTATCAATAAACAATTCAAAAAGATTGCTTGAAATAGATTCTCTTATTCCGGTCGCTTATTATTGGATCGCCAGAGGTTATTTAAAAAAGAGCGAAACATTTAATGCGGAGCGATATGCTGACCGGTACTTTGAATTTGAATTGTCCGATTCAGTCTTCATTTTATATTCAAATGAGCTTCGGGTTATGCTGGGTCAATTTGAAGAAACACCAAAATAATATTTATACTTTGATAATTTCATATCATAAGTTATTATTCTACAAAGATATGAATAAAAATAAATTCGGACCAATTGATGAGCAGTAATAGATATTTATTATTTTTTCCATCGTTTATAATTCTTTTGTTTCTTGTCCTAATAAGAATTATTCCATTTATTATTCCGGAATCCCGTACCTGGGGATTTAATCACCTGATATTTTTACCAAACAGCTATTCAATCGCCTTCTTTATTATCGCGGCCATTGTCCTGATAATTCCGTTTCTGAAATCTTCGGAAAAAATGGGAGAGGTTTTATCCGATTGGTTCTCTTTTACTTTTTTTGAAAGTCATTTGAAATATTTATATCGAATGATATTTATCGCGGTTATGACTGCTCTGTTTATTATTTTTGCCGCCCCGACTCATTTCCTTGGCGATGGTTACCCGCTTCTTAATAATATTGCCTCGGACACCGGGACATTTATCAAATGGAGCGAGCAGGGG
>JAQBFG010000020.1:0-5927 GCA_032123495.1 Candidatus Zixiibacteriota bacterium
AACCGGTAAAATGTACCGGCACGACTGCTTTGATTTTATGATCTTTATCTGCAAAAATCGCCTCTTCAAGTTTTTCATAAGAGATTAAAGCGGTGTCATAATCAACATCGACAAATTTTACCGAGGCGCCAACAAATTGCGCACAGTTGGCCGACGCAATAAAAGTAATTGGCGTTGTCAAAACGATGTCATCTTTATTCAGACCAAGAGCCATCATGGTCAGATGCAATGCTGCTGTACCATTGGCACAAGCAACCACAAATTCGGCATCTATCTGTTTCTTGAGTTTTTCCTCAAATAACTCAATTGTCGGACCCTGGGTCAGCCAATCCGATTTGAGGACTTTAACGACTGCTTCGATATCATCATCGTCAATATTCTGCCGTCCATATGGCAAAAAGTCCGATTTAATTTTTGTCTGTTCCATAACTCTACTTGAGGCAAACAAAAAAAACAAAAGCGCCCAATATTAATTGTCCTCTTTCTCTGTCGACAATTCCAATTCTTTTGATTCGGCGCCCTGGACAAATGAAAGTTTTCTTGTTCCCTTTTCACTGGTCGATTTTTTTACCGTAAAGGATGAATCAACATGGTCTTTTATCAACTGACGAATTTGCTCAACCGTCAGCCATTCTTTGTTTTTGCCGCTGCCATAGCTAAATCCGACCGGACAGAATTTCCCATTAAATGTTTTCCGGTAGCTGTCAACATCCCAAAATTTCATCGATGGTAAAATTACATAATATTTTTCAAATTCCAGCGTATTAATCGCATCGGTTTCGGTAATCATTTCTTCGTGAAGTTTTTCGCCCGGTCGAATACCAACCGTTTCGATTTTGCAATCGGGCGCTATTGCTTCGGCAACATCCATTATCTGGTAACTTGGGATTTTGGGAACATAAATCTCACCGCCCCACATATTTTCGAGAGCGTAGAAGACCATCTCAACACCCTCTTCGAGCGTAATATTAAAACGGGTCATTTTTTTGTCAGTGATCGGGATAACACCTTCTTCGGATTTCTTCAAAAAGAATGGAATAACACTTCCACGGCTACCCATAACATTACCATAACGGACCACCGAAAATTTGATATCCCGATTTCCTTTATAATAATTGGCTGTAATGAATAACCGATCGGAACAAAGTTTGGTGGCGCCGTAAAGATTTATTGGGGCCGCCGCTTTATCGGTACTAAGTGCCACAACCTTTTGAATATTGAGATCAATACAGTTCTCGATCACATTCTGTGCCCCGAGGACATTGGTTTTGATCGCCTCAAATGGATTGTATTCGCAGGCCGGGACCTGTTTCAGGGCCGCGGCATGGACAACAACATCGATATTTTCCAACGCCCGCCGCAACCGTTCTTTGTCACGGACATCGCCAATAAAAAATCGTATCTGGCTGTATTTTGAGAGTGGAAATTGTTGCGACATTTCAAACTGTTTGAGTTCGTCGCGAGAATATATTACCAAACGCTTTATATTTGGATATTTTTTCAGAACCAGTTCTACAAATTTTTTCCCAAACGATCCGGTTCCGCCGGTAATTAGAATAGATTTATCAGATAGCATTTATATTTCCTCAAATTGCAATATTCAAAATTGTCTAAAAAATATCTAAGTTTTATAACCTGTCAATCCCCATAACAGCTTAAATTATAACTACTTGCCTAATCAAAGAATTAGTTGTGTCAAAAACAACAACTGTTTTAGAAAAAGTGAATAAATGTTTTAGCCCCCTATTTGTCAATTCCGTAAGTATATTATTATTCTTTCGGCAACAACAGAAATCTTGCCTGCTATTTTTTATAAATTATTTTTAAGAAATATTTTCCCGCCAAAAAGGAATAATTTTAAGAAATCTATCGGCAAACTCTGATCAACTCATATAGGTGTAATCATAAGAATAAGCCGGACATTCTGTTAACCGAATGTCCAAAGGCCGCCTATGATGGCACGGTTATTGATTATACAATTGGTAATTGAATAGTTATAAAAACCACGGATGGTAATTATTTTTGTTTAAAAAATTTGGAAACGTTTTAAAAATTCGAAAATCAAATACCGCCAACAATGACCTTACGCTTAATGGCGATTTGCTTCAATTCAATATATTATCAATTGGTCGCTATTTGATTGGGAATTTTCGTATTATAATTCTTGCGGCCGTCACTTGTATCGTGATTTCTGGAACGATTCTCTATTTTACACCTGCAAAGTTCAGTTCCTATGCTTCGATTTTGCCAAGTGGTAAGGGCGAAAGCATTTCGCTTTTAAAAGAGATGACCGGACTGGCTGGTCTTGGCTCAGAAAACGATGAAAATTCATCGATTTTATATCCCAAAATTTTAAACTCAAGACAGATCAAAGAAGCAGTTTTGAATTATCGTTATATATTTGGCACAACCGCTCAAAAAGGTGCCACCCTCAAAGAATATTTTGGCACGACAATTAATGAACATCTGCTTCGAAACCTTGAAAATATAACTTCAATCGATCTGGATAAAAACACCGGCCTGATAACGATCTCTGTAGAATCTGAATATCCCGAATTATCACAAGCGATTGTTCAGCGCTATTTGGCCGAATTGGAAGACTATAATATCAACCGAAGAAAATCATCTGCAAGTGAACGGGTTAAATACTTAAAACGCGAATCGACCGAACGTGAGACCGAACTAAGGCAGGCCGAAGACGACCTAGAGCAATATCAGATGGCCAACCGCAACTGGGATATGACCTCTGACCCGGAGATTTTAAGCAATCTGAATCGAAAAAAACGGGAAATCATGGCCAAGACCGAAACCTATCTGTTTTTGAAAAATCAGTATGACTTGGCCAAACTCGAAGCTCAAAAAGATATCCCGATTGTCCGCATTCTTGACAATCCGTCATTGCCGTTGGTTAAATCAGGGCCTCAGCAATTAATGATTATAATATTTTCCGGATTAGCCGGAATGTTGATTATGGCCATATCTTTATTAATTATAAGTTTTTTCAGAAATAGCCGTGAAACAATTTCTGACCAATTCGAGATGCCGGTTATCAATCGCCAAACAACCTTGTCAACCAAGGAGATTAGCCGATGAAAATTGCTGTTGTTCATGACTGGCTGGTTACTTTTGGCGGTGCCGAACGGGTTTTGGAGCAGATTTTAAAACTGTATCCCGAAGCCGACATATTTACGTTGTATGATTTCCTGCCGGACGAAGACAGAGATTTTTTAAAAAATAAAAAAATAACGACCTCATTTTTGCAAAAATTTCCGTTTGCGAAGAAGAAATATAGAAGTTACCTGCCGTTGATGCCGCTGGCAATAGAGCAGTTTGATTTATCCGAATATGATCTGATTATATCAAACTCCTACGCCGTTGCCAAAGGTGTTATTACTGGGCCGGATCAGCTTCATATTGCTTATGTTCAATCGCCGATCCGATATGCCTGGGATCTGATGTACCAATATCTCAAAGAAGCTGACCTGACGAAAGGACCGAGCAGTTGGCTGGCCCGAATGATTTTGCACTATATCAGGATGTGGGATGTTCGGACTGCCAATGGGGTCGATTTTTTTCTTGGTAACTCCCGTTTTATTGTCAGACGAATAAAAAAAGTTTATCGGCGCAAAGCAACCGTGATGTATCCCCCCGTCGATGTTTCAACCTATGGTTTGCATCTGGTAAAGAATGGCTTTTATTTGACCGCATCACGGATGGTACCATACAAAAAAATAAGTCTGATTGTTGAAGCATTTGCCCAAATGCCGGATAAAAAACTGGTTGTCATCGGTGACGGTCCCGGATATAAGAAAATAAAAAATATGGCGACCTCCAATGTGGAAGTGTTGGGGTACCAGCCGACCTCGATTATGCGTCGCTATATGCAACGGGCCAAAGCGTTTGTTTTTGCCGCGCAGGAAGATTTTGGAATTGTCCCGATTGAAGCGCAAGCGTGCGGGACACCGGTTATTGCTTTTGGTAAAGGCGGGATTCTCGACACCGTTATTGAAAATGAAACCGGTATTTTTTTCCATAAACAAGATACGACCTCTATTATAAATGCCATCAAGCGGTTTGAACGTCTTTCAGAAAAAGATAGCTTTAATCCGGTGAGAATCCGCCAGAATGCCGAACGATTCTCAAACGAGCATTTTCTTAAAAAGTTTAAGTCATTTGTTGATTCAGCTCTTGCAGAACATGATAAAAACATCAATGGCCTTCCCGAGGAACCTGTCTCTGCCCGTAACCGAATGAAAACAATTACTGAATCTATTGAAAAAGAATATTCCCGCAAACTGATTCTAAAATAACCGATAGATATTTTCCTCTTCACTTACCCAGACATAAATTCTTAATTGGTAACCCACCTAACAGGTGGGGAATTTCTCTATGTCTTTGATCGCCCAAATATTCCCACCCGCTGGGCGGGATACAAAATCTCCAAAATGGGTTCCCTCCTTCGTAGGACAGGCGTTTTCCCGTTTTTTGTTTTTTTACGTTCCACCAGGTCTTGAGCGCGAAGTCATTGTGGCCTGCCAGCCAGCCGAATAACGTGATGTCGGGTCGCCGCACCCGACAGAAAGTAGGACAGACATTCCTGTCTGTCCAGATATAACGCCGGACAAGAATGTCCGGCCTACTGATTGTTTGTAATTTGTTCATACCCCGAAATTGAAAATTCCCTGTAAGCCGTTCTGTCTCATACTTGTACATCTAAAATGGGTTCGTTTTACCAAAACGGCTTTTTTGGACGATAAATGTGTAGTAAAATTATAATTTTCTATGTCTGGATAATCGTTCATATACGGATCGGTACGGATATAATTAACGGTGAATTAGTGGGGATTTTGTGATTAGTGGCAATTCCCCGCAGTAAGCTGTAGATCACTCAGTAGATCACTGTTGGAAGTTCAAAGATTATTGACAATTCGGAGAGACTTTTGTATTTTTTTGATGTCAATGGGACAAATTATGTTTTAGAAAATTTTCTGAGAGTTCTCAGTTAAATAATTGTGAGGCAAATCAGATGTCAAAAACCCCAAAAGAAGCACTCGAAAAAATTAAAAATGCTAAAAATAATGATTCCACAACTTTAGACCTATCAGGATTAACATTAAAAGAAATTCCTGAAGAAGTTTGTGATCTTATAGATCTGAAAGAGCTTTATTTACATAACAATCAATTATTTGAGATTCCTGAATCTATTGGTGCTTTCTTGGTTTTGGGATAGATATTAATGTCATTATCGACTCTTTTGTTAAAAAGTGGTTCAAGAAGAAATAGAATTATCATTCAGGCAAAAATATGATTGAAGAGCTTAAACAATCAGAGTTTGAAAAAGTTAGAGATATATTTATAAATAACAATCAGCAGCTCCCTGTTTTTTCGATAATCAATGGTAACCACCCGGGACGTATCTTTGTCGATAATAAAAACAAACCGAATGCCGCAATTGTCTGGGCTATTGGCCGCTGGGCATATATCGACGGCATGACAAACAATTTTGAATTTATTCAATCGCTTCCCAAATTAATCAAAGAAACAATAATTCCTGATTCCCAAAACAGATTGAAAATGGACTGGTTCGAACTGTATGCCTGCGGTTCGCCCAAGTGGGAAAACATTATTGATAACGTCGTCAAGCAGTTTGATTTCAGTAAACATTTTGAATCCGTATATATTTGGGATAGACAAATATACTCAACTTTTCGTGCGAGTTTTAATATTCCGGATGACATACAGGTTAAAAAAACTGACTATCCAATTATATCTGAAAAGGGATTAAAATCATCTCTTGTTGCAAAGAAATTTAAAACCAAAAAAACTTTTGGTTTCAGTGTTATGTTAAAAAAAGAAGAGTTGGCGCACTGCCGTTCCACCGGTTTTGAGGTCGGCAAAACTTTTATGATCAATGTCATCACACATGA
>JAQBFG010000021.1:0-3802 GCA_032123495.1 Candidatus Zixiibacteriota bacterium
GGTCCATTCCAATCTGGATACCTGAAATCAGACTGGAATAATCCCAGGTCAGACGCCATCCATTCTCTGTTTTTTCTTTTTTAGTTGGCGAGATACTGTTTTCCGGAAAGTTAATGTCATCGAAATCGGTATTCATGGTCAGCTTAAAACCGTTAATTTTGGATACACCGGTGCCGAAATGGTACCACCATTCATCCATTCCCTGGGATCTGTAACTTATTGAAATCACGTGCTGTTTATCCGGTTCCAAATATAAGGGATGAGATATTTCGCCATTTTTAGGTTGAATATTATCAATTATATTATCATCTATTTTAAATGTGAAATTTTCATAAATCCCATTTTGAGTTGGAAAAGTATAGACAAATTTTGTATTCATCGCTTCATTTGCTGAATTTTTTATGGTGAAGTTGCCATCAAATTCGACAGCATATGTTGTATACCATAATAATCCCTTTTTTCTGTGATCTAATTGAAGATCTACATTAATGTTGCTTTTCTCAAAATCTATTGAATGCCTTATTGAATCTTCAACTGTCTCTACGATCTTTGTTCCGTCAACCACTTTTGATACGGTTCTGCTATAGGGAGTATATTGCGATATTGTGGGAGCCTTTTGAATTTGACTGGTTCCCCACATTTGACTTACTTCCCTTTTGAGTTTTGTGTCTTGTACATTTGTGCGAAGACCGGTAACTGTTCCCAGAATATACCAGGCAAAGGCAGTGCAGGCGAAGATAAATACAAGCGGACCTATTTTGCTTTTCATGACGATCTCCAGATTACAATGTTGATAATATCAATTGATATTGGTTATCAATTTCTACATTTACACGTTATACATCAGATTAAGCGATTGGATTAATAAAAATTAGAATCATTCAATAATTTATATTCATTAGATTTAAGATTAACGCGCTAGAAAGCTATTTTCCTCCAAACTTTCCATTTGCATTAATTCCAGCTTATCGATATATTGAAAAACTTTATGGAGGCTAATGAATATGAAATACAAGCCGGTTAAAGCGGCCCATGGAACAAAATTGACCTGTAAAGGCTGGCATCAGGAAGCTGCCTTCAGGATGATTAACAATAATCTCGATGAGGAAGTTGCCGAAAATGCCAAAGAACTAATAGTCTATGGCGGTTCCGGCAAGGCTGCCCGCAACTGGGATTGTTATGCAGCTATCTGCAAATCATTAAAATCACTCGAAAATGACGAGACTTTACTGGTCCAGTCCGGCAAACCGGTTGGAATTTTCCAGACTCATGAATATGCTCCACGGGTGTTAATCGCCAACAGTAATCTGGTCCCGAAATGGGCGACCTGGGAAAAATTCCGTCAGTTAGACAAGCTGGGTCTGATTATGTTCGGTCAGATGACTGCCGGAAGCTGGATCTATATTGGGTCACAGGGAATCCTGCAGGGTACCTATGAGACTTTTGCGGAGATGGGCCGACAGCATTTTGGCGGCGACCTTTCCGGACGCTGGATATTAACCGGCGGCATGGGCGGTATGGGTGGAGCCCAACCATTGTCAGCAACAATGGCTGGGGCATCGATGATTTGTATTGAAGTCGATGAGACCCGTATTAATCGGCGGGTTAAAACCGGCTACTGTGATATAAAAGTTAAAACTCTTGATAAAGCGATAAAATTAGTCAAGGAACATACCGTCAGCAAAGAACCTATCTCGATCGGCCTGGTCGGCAACTGTGCCGAACTGTTTCCGGAGATTTTCAGACGCGGTATTATCCCTGATATTGTTACCGATCAGACCTCGGCTCACGATGAACTGAACGGTTATATCCCGATCGGTCTGAATGTCGCCGAAGCGATCAGATTGCGGAAGAAAAACCCTCGTGAATATATAGACCGATCTTATGAATCAATGGTCAAACATTGCGAAGCGATGGTTCGTTTTCAGCGCGCCGGTTCGAAGGTTGTTGATTATGGTAACAATCTTCGCGGACAGGCTGAAAAAGGTGGTTACAAGGATGCTTTTGCATATCCCGGATTTGTGCCGGCTTATGTGCGCCCGCTGTTTTGCGAAGGGAAAGGTCCGTTCCGCTGGGTAGCACTTTCGGGTGACCCGAATGATATTCATATTACCGATGATCTGATTTTAAAAGAATTCAAACATAATGAATCACTCTGTCGCTGGATAAAAATGGCCCACGAACGGGTCCAGTTTCAGGGACTGCCGGCGCGGATCTGTTGGCTTGGTTATGGTGAGCGGGCACGTTTTGCCGATCTGGTCAACGATCTGGTCAAAAAAGGCAAAATCAAGGCTCCGATAGTCATTGGTCGCGATCATCTCGACTGCGGTTCGGTAGCATCGCCATACCGCGAAACCGAAGCGATGAAAGACGGCTCTGATGCTATCGCCGACTGGCCGCTGCTTAATGGTATGCTCAATGCTATCTCAGGTGCCAGTTGGGTCTCGATTCATCATGGCGGCGGCGTGGGAATCGGTAATGCCATTCATGCCGGACAGGTCAGCGTTTGTGATGGTACTGATGAGATGAAAAAACGTCTTGATCGGGTGATGACCAACGATCCCGGAATCGGTGTTGCGCGGCATGCTGATGCCGGATACAAAGAAGCCGAGGTCTTTGCCAAAAAGAATAAAATTAAAATTCCTATGATAAAATAATTTTCGAGCTGTACTTATGCCTCTTCAGAAAAAAGCAACTCTGCTAATAACTAATATCGGACAACTGATTACAATGGAAGGTCCGGTGCCGCGAATCGGCGATGCGATGAACGATCTCGGGCTGATAAAAAATGGTGCCGTGGCGGTCGCCGGTGAAGAGATCCTTGCTGTTGGCGAATCGGAAGCGGTCGAGGGTAAAGTCGATCTGGCCGAAGGATGTATCGCGATTGATGCCGATGGCGGAGTTGTGACTCCCGGTTTTATCGATCCGCATACGCATCCGGTATTTTCTCGCACCCGCGAAGACGAATTTGAAATGAGGATTTTGGGCAAAAGCTATATGGAAATTGCCGAAAGCGGTGGCGGGATCAGGGCCTCGGTACGCGATCTGAGGGAAACCTCCAAAGCCGACTTGACTAAAAAGACAAAAACCAGACTCAATACGATGTTATCTTATGGAACTACTACAATTGAAGCTAAATCGGGATATGGTCTTTCGACCGAATCTGAAATAAAATCGCTTGAGATAATAAATAATCTTAATGAAACGCACCCGATGGATCTGATTCCGACATTTTTGGGTGCCCATGAGGTCCCGGATGAATTTCGTGACAAGCGCGAAAAGTATATTGACCTGCTAATAAGTGAGATGATCCCAGAGGTGACCAAAAACAAGCTGGCTGAATTTTGCGATATTTTTTGCGAAGAGGGTGTTTTTAATGTTGATGAATCGCGCAGAATTATGACCGCGGCCAAAAAACATGGCTTGAAACTGAAATTTCATGCCGATGAACTTGGAGCCTCCGGAGGATCGGAACTGGCTGCCGAACTTGGTGCCGTTTCGGCCGATCATCTGGTTCATATTTCTGAAAATGGTATTAAGGCGATGGCCGAAGCAGGAACGGTGGCAGTGTTACTTCCCGGTACCTGTTTTTCACTCGGTCACAGCAACTACGCCCCGGCTAGAAAAATGATAGAATCAGGAATTGTGGTGGCTTTATCGACCGACTGTAATCCCGGTTCAAGTTATACCGAATCATTGCCGATGATTATTTCCCTGGCCGGTCTGAATTATAAATTTACTGCCGCCGAATCGATCTCGGCGGTGACTGTGAACGCCGCTTGTGCGGTTGATCGCGGTGGTC
>JAQBFG010000022.1:0-2628 GCA_032123495.1 Candidatus Zixiibacteriota bacterium
ATTTTAGAGCTTCCTTAATAACAGACTGCATTCTCATTAATTTGACTTCACCACTATCTTGGCGGGAGAACGTGAGGATCTGCTTTACCAAGTCTTTGGCCCGCATAGCTGCGCTAAAAACTTCATTAAGTTTGCCACGCAGCGGGCTGTCTTCAGGTATGTCTTCCAATAACATCTCTGTATTTCCAATAATAGGGAAGAGGATATTGTTGAAATCATGGGCGATACCGCCCGCTAATGTGCCGATGGATTCCATCTTCTGGGCTTGTTGAATTTGGGTCTGTAATTTTATGCGATCTGAAACATCAGCAAAGACGCAGACAAACTGGTTAGGTGCGGGCTGGAAGGATGTCACCTCGAAATGTTTGTCCAGTTCCTTTGAGTAGTTTTCGAAGAAGGCTGGTTCGCCGGTTAGCGCTACCTTGCCGTAGGTCTCGATCCAGTATGATTCGGTTTCGGGCAAGACATCCAGGACAGTTTTGCCGACGATATCTTCCCCCTTGAGACCGGTCATCTGCTCAAAGGATGGGTTGACCGCCAGGAAACGGTAGTCCGCCGGCTTGCCTTGCTCGTCACAGATGATTTCGTGAAGGGCAAACCCGTCCAGCATCTCACTGAACAGTGTCTGATATCGTTTCTCACTCTCCCGCAGCGCCTCCTTCGCCTGCTTGTGCTCTTGTAATTTGTTGTTGAGTTCAAAGGTACGTTCTTCCACCTTCCCCTCAAGTTCATCATGGGCTATTTGAAGTTCAGTCTCAGCCTTTTTGCGTTTGTCAATGTTCATTGAAAGCATCAACACAAAAAATAAAAGGCAAATGATTACTATAAGAGTTAGCCATATTGTTGTTTTAAGTTCCTCATATTGCGAATTTGGCTTGCTTATTACAATACTGCCTTCCGGCAACAGACCATGGGAAATACTATAATTATGCATTTGAGTGTAGTCGAACATTGGTGGATTAGGACTCTTCGTGACCACAGGAATAGCAGAGGCCTTTTCCCCATTAAGTATTTTCAGTACCATACGCCCAACCAGTTCACCATGAACCTTGCCAACAGTGAGAAAACCGCCCACAATGCCAAAACCGAGATTATGCTCTTGACAGGAATAAATTGGTTGTTTGCATGCAATAGAGATCATATTGCCAGCCTGGCTATGGCTAAACAAAACTCCTCTATTATCACGGTTGAAGTTGTGTAGTACCACGACACTATTTTTCGGGAGTCCCCGAAGTCGCTCAAGCAACTCTTCCATGCTTAAATCTTCAAGAAATTTTACAGGTACTTTCTTTTGCAGCTTTTTGATTGCAACCTCATACTGCTTATGTCTTTTCTTGCCTGTGGGCGTCAGATCGTTAATGATAAACATTGATTCCGCATCTGGATGTAAGCGCAATGCCAAATCCATGGTTTTCAGCATATCCTGTTGCTCCACAACACCAGTTACCTCTTCATATTTCTGCCGGATGTCATCAGTATAGCGGCTCAATCCACAAAAAACGATTGGCACCCCTGGGAAGAGCTCTGGTTCATACTTCAGGACAAAATGTAGTGCATTATCGTCTGCAGCAATTATAACGTCAAAATTAGTATTCTTAAATTTGTGTTTGTAGGTCGCAAGAAGGTTGGCGTAGTGTGCCGTATCACTGATGCGTTTTGTGTCCATATACTCGACAGTCAGTGCTATATTAGTCTTAGGCTTGAGCACTAAGGCTGTACCCTTTGTGATACTATCAGTCCATCGTAGACCCTTGTGGTAAGAGTGTAACAATAGAACATTTTTACTTTGGTCTGCTTTAGCCGATGTTACACCAACAAAACATATGTAAACGGTCAACAGCAACGCCAAAAAACAAGGTTTTCTTTTATTAAACTTCTTAATAAGAATTTTCACTCGATGCACCTTTGAGTCACGAGAACCCCCGATTTTTTAGATAATTGGGCTTGAAGGTAGATGATCACAGGTTAACACCCGTGTCTGTTTTCTCTTAGCTATTTCTTGATCTCATTTCTCAACACGCTTTTCCAATTCCCCGTAGGTCGGTTTCTTAGACATGATTACCTGCTGTATGTATTGGGTACTCAAAAGTTGCGCAGTTATGGGTTGCTTGCATCATTCAGGAATATGGGCAGAATTTCGTTGTCATTGGTACAATGGCCAGCATACAATATGTTGTATGCTGAGAAAATATGATCTGGATACATGTTACTTGCCAGTATCTGTTTAAATTGCACCAAATGTCAAATATTGATACATACCATATCTTGTAACTGTCTCAGTGTCATCGAAATTAAAGATATCATCCCAGATAAATTAGATATCACATGGTGTCGATGCCTTGTGGTATATGGAGACAAGTCCAACTATCTGATAATTTATAAAAATGCCCGATACCATCTGGTTATCCCCACAGTACCACGTAAAGGCTTACCAATGCAAGATTTGGCCTGTTGTGATTATTTTCGCACACCGGTAAACTTTCAGAGGTCTGATAACCTTGTTTTTGTTGGAGAAATTTGCATTTCAGATAAAAAAGTATGAGGATGATTGGGTTGGAAAATATTAAATTTTGCTACCCAAGGTAAAATATCCGGGCTTTGTGTTATTCTCGGGTCCTGTAGAAGGGC
>JAQBFG010000023.1:0-3216 GCA_032123495.1 Candidatus Zixiibacteriota bacterium
GTATCAGAATATCCGACATGGCTGGGGCCATAGTAAGCTTTAGTCGAGATATCATGAACCGAACCTATTGACCATGATGAAGCGTCCAACTGATATTCATACGGCTCGGTTAAATCTGTCGCGGAACTCACGATAGCATCATCAAGATAAAATTCGACACTATCAACCCCAACCGGATGAGTGACATCAACAATTATAGTAACAGTATCATCGACAATAGCACTGTCAAACGGATGCGAGAAAGACAGCAATGGAATAAAAGGATCGGAAATAGTTCTAAAACTCCAACTGTAAGCCGTGGCCAAATTATTTCCGAATGTATCAGCAACCGCTGTCGAGATAGTAACGGCGTAAACAGTATCGTATAACAAAGTATCACCAGGAGTAAAAGTCGCGATCTTATTGCTGTATGTTACTGTCCCGGTCGCGCCATTATTTAGGGTAAATGATGAGTTAGTAATTGTTGCCGGGTTCATTCCTTTGGAAAAAGTCGCAGTTATAACCGCATCGCCATAAACATTTACCGCATTATTGATTGGAGATACGGACACAACTGTTGGCGAAGTTGTCGCCGGGTCCGGTTCGGTTGTGAATGTCCAGGTTATATTTGCCGGAAGATGGTTCCCGACCGAATCAGTGATGGCAGTTGTTAGTTGGCAGGTATAAATGGTCAAATATGCCAATGGAGCCGAAGGCGTTAAATAGACAGTATTACCACTTAAACTATAAGTCCCAGTGACACCGTTATTGAGCGAAAAGGTCGCTCCGCTTATTGTGGTCGAATCGATCGGTTCGGTAAAAGTGGCGCTTATCAGGCTCTCGATTCCAACACCGGTAGCGGTGTTAACCGGATTGGTATAAATTACTGTTGGCGGAATTGTTTCATGATTTGGTCCGGTCGGTTTATCCTTCCCGCAAACAATTAGTAATGCGGTTGACACTAAGACAAAAGATATTACCGCGCTATATTTTAATTTATTACTTATCATACTCTTATATTTAATATACGCCAATGTCATAATATTATACAGTTAATTCGACAGAATTAATCTCAATATTAGAATAAAAAAAGGCGGGTAATATAAACCCGCCTGATATATATATGAATTTAATATTTAATTAAAATACCAATCCGCCGCGAACATAAACCATCGGCCCAAATGTCATTGCAAAATTATCATTTCCGCCATCAACAGAACCGCCGATCAAAACTTCACCCAACACTGACATGCCGCTTGGTATCGTATACACCATTTCAAGACCGCCCTTAAGCATCAAATGACTTGATGCGGCATAAATATCAATCTCACCGACTGCTCCATAACCGAGCGCGACCATCGGGCGAAAAGTAAGATTTTCATTTCCGGTAAAAACCATTGCTTTTAGAGTACCGCCGATTTCAATCAGGCTCGAATTTGATTCGTATACATCTGACACAGCGCTGTAATCAAAATAAGCCCCGCCCAGAATCCTGGGGCCAAGCTTATAATCGAGAAAACCGCCGAAGCTGTAACTCATCTCAGAGCCATACCAGAAATCACCAATATAATAATCGGCCGATCCGATAATACCACCTTTGACCCCAAAGGTTGTCTGGGCATTTCTGATATCTGCGGCCGATGAAAGACCGATCATAAAAAGAAATAAGACGATAATGGCTAATCCCAGAATTTTGGTTTTGCAATAAATCATGGCACCTCCGGAATAGATAATTCTTTATAAATTTTATTTGACTAATTTGGAATTAATCAATCTTTGAGTCAACAAGAATTATTATGGAGTTTGGTCAACGCGACAGTTATAAACTAAAACTTACGGCTGCCACGCTGGGTAATCGGCATATCTTTTTGGCACAGAGGACAGTCCGCAGGTTCCCAGGCATTTGCCTCAACAGTAGCAAGCGCCTTAAAAGGATAATCGAATTTTATCTTTCCGCCGGAACGATCCAGAAATTCTCCGATACCAACTATTTCAGCTTTATACGAATTGACCAGATCAATGACCTCAAAGATCGAGCGTCCGGTAGTAAGGACATCATCAACAATTAAAACCCGGGTGCCCGGCTCAATAAAAAACCCGCGTTTGAAAACACGACTGTTGTTGTCACCGGCTTCGGCATAAATTGAATCAACATTAAGATACTTGGCAACTTCATAGGCAATAATAATACCACCGGTGGTCGGACCGACCACCAACTCAACTTTTTGATCCTCAAACTGCTTGGCCATCTCAACGCATACTTTTTCACACAGACGAGGTTGCTTGAGAATCATAAATTTTTCATAATAAATATCGCTATGTTTACCGGAGGTTAACTTGAAATGTCCATCCAGTAGTGCATTGGAATCTTTGAAGCTATTTAATATTTCCTGCTGATTCATTTTTAGTCTCCGGTAATAATTGCCACCGCGGCGGCCATCTTGCGTTCATGTGTTATTGATACTTTGATTTCCTTATCGAGAACTCTTTCCCGCAAATTATCCTCAAGATGGACATACGGCTTGCCATAAAGATCGTTGAGGACCTGAATATCTTTGAAATTAATCCGCCTTTCAAAAAAAGCACCAAGAGTTTTAATAACCGCTTCTTTGGCCGCAAATCGTCCGGATAGAAATTGTACCTTATTAAATTTCTGCATGTACATTTCATATTCTTCAATGCCAAGAATTTTTTTGGCAAACGATTCTCCCCATTTATCAAGCGCCTTGCCAATTCGTTCAGTATCAATTAAATCTATGCCAACAGAATATATCATAGCCTACCCTTCATTTATTCCACCTACTATTGGTGAGATTATAAAACAAAAATCAATTATTATCAAGAGCGAAAAAAACTGTTTACAAAACATTCTTGATGCCGTAGATTATAATAGAAATGTTGGAGAGGAATGGAATTGAAAAATCTCTAACAACTCAATGATGAAGGTCATCTCTATCCGGCTGCGCCACCGCCGTGACCCATTTTATAAATGGCAGCGAAAGCAAAAAGTTGGAAGCGGTTATAAAAGCCCTTTAACGTAATTATTGAGGAGTTTTTTCAAATCTCAATTTCTCTCCTTTTTTTTATGAAAATTCGGAACAAAATATTGGAGTTATTTCAGGATGGCCTGACGAATCTCTGATTCGAAACTGACATCGGCTGTTGACGGGCTGGTCAGGATAAAATAACATTCCTGTCCGCAAGAGGCGAGATATAGTCTGTCCGATTCTACCTCAT
>JAQBFG010000024.1:0-6051 GCA_032123495.1 Candidatus Zixiibacteriota bacterium
GTTTGAACTACTCCCTACCGTTGATCTCCCCCCGAATCAAAAATTGGTAAACTGGAGTAATTTTATAATTTTTAATGTTCGAAAATAAATTATGATTTTAGCTAAATTCTATAGATTTTCCCCATCCCTAATCTGTTGAGCGGCCGATTGAATAATTCAGCCACTATATTCCCCACTAATTGCCTAAGATGACATTAAAGTTACGAGCTATTGCACCATATTTAGATAGTATGAATATGTATAACGCCACCTATTCCCACAATAGGAACATTGCCTCAAATATTAAAGGGAATTGCCCCATTGCCGTTATCCCAAATTTTTATCTTTGAATAATTGTAATTACTATTAACTATGAAGTGTAAATCATAGATGTTGCCTTTGTACATATATAATCCTATCTTCTAAATCGCAATAAACTCAATTTACTGCCGATACCCTGATGCACTGTAATAATGCATCAGTGTACCCCACCTAATTCCCTGGTTTAATTTGCTAAAGACTAATTATAGCAAGTGTTCTAGTAAGTAAATCGCAATTATTGAAATGCTTCTAATCAGCATTACAATCCATTACCTCAAAATATAGCAAATTATGTGCCCAAAAAAGCCTGGCTTGTAATACCCTACTGGTTATCATCTTAGACGTAACTACAAAGAATGCCCGTTCCTAATTGAGGTAATATTATGTTTTATAATAAGGACATTGTGGTATATGTAACCTCATATAATTATCAGGGATAATTATCTATATCAATCTGAAATGTATGGTATTATTATTTTGTAATTTGCTCAATTAATATAATTTGACACCAATTTTCAAAGGCGCGTCGTTTCAACCTGATTTGGGCACATAGTGAAACTGATCAAAGTAATATCATTCCTGGAGTCATGTCATGTATAGATAACTATCCTATAAGCATTTCTGAGCGATTTAAAATGACTTTAAAGTAATTAAATTGGTTTTAAAAAACTCCCCCTGGCAAGATGATGTTGGGACTTTTAGGGTATTAATTGAATATCTGAATGGGGTCTTTTGGTATTAGTTCTTACTTTCGGGACTATACAAATATGGAGGTGTATTTGCAATACACCCCCATAAGTGTTATAGTTGATTTAAGAACCAATGAGTTCCCTGACCTTTTCTATCACTAGTTCCGGGTCGATCGGTTTGTCAATAAACATGTCTGGCTTGACCAAACCTTCCTCCCTCATTTCATTAATCGATTTACGCATCGCTTCTCGAAGAGAATCAAACGGCCGTTCATGAGTGTCACCGCTTCCTGCGTCAAGATCTTCCAAAACCTCTGCCACACCGGTTAGCATGATTATCGGCATGTTTTTCAAATTCTCATCCCGCCTTAATTGTTTGAAAAGCACAAAACCGGTTTTTTTGGGCATCATAACGTCCAGTATTGCCAAATCCGGTTTTTCATTTTGAATCATTTCAAGTCCATCTTTTCCATTATAAGCCGAAATCGCTTCATAACCATTTTCTTCGAGAGCGGCAGTTAGGAATTTTACTGTCTTTTCATCGTCATCAACTACCATAACTTTTCTGGCCATTGCTTGTCTCCTTATTTTTGCCGGGTCCATTTAGGGGAAGGACTATTTTAAACATAGCACCGCGATCAGGTTTGGATTCTACCTCAATTTCTCCGCCATGAACACCAATCATTCTTGCCGATATTGATAAGCCAAGACCGGTCCCGGCCCGGCTTTTTGTACTAAAAAATGGGTTGAAAATATTTGACTTTACTTCTTCGGTCATTCCGATTCCATTATCTTTTATCTCAATAATAAAATCCTCATTGTTTTTATCCGGATAGGCACGCATAGACACATGCGGTTTTTCGACGCCATTATAATTTTTCCAGGCGCAGGCATCGATTGCATTGGAAACAATATCCATAATCACTGAATGTATCATTCTGGCATCACACATTACCTTGGGAAGTTCCGATGAAATATTAAGATCGAGAGATATTCCCTTGTCTCCGGCAGTTTTTGAGATCACCCGATAAATCTCGGACAAGGCATCACTCAAATCGACCTGATCAAGTTTTGGTTTATACTCTTTAACATAGCGGAGCATATCCATCGACATCTCGGTCAGACTGTCGATACCTTCCTGGACAATCTCCCAACCTTCCTCAAGCATTGTTCTCTTATCTTTTGCCAAACCGATTTTTACCATATATGCCCCGCCCTTCAAAGCGTTGAGCATATTTTTCATTGAGTGCTGAATTCCTGTAAAAACCTGACCGATAGCTGCGTAGCGTTGCGATTGTAATAGTTGAGTCTGCAGCCTTTTTTCCTCGGTAATATCTTTGCTTATTCCGATTGTACCGATGATTCCGCCGGTCGGGTTACGAAGTCTGGATAATGTAAGCAGAACATCACGAATCTCGCCATCCTTGGTCTTGAATTGAGTTTCAAAGTTGACAACACTATCGGCGTATTTCAATTTATCAATCGCCTTATCTCGTTCTTTAACATCAGCAAACAGCAGCTTTATCGGTTTGCCGACGATATCAAAGCGCCGGTAACCTAACGCAGCCTCCGCTCCGGTATTTATCATTTGAATTTTCCCCGAAGCACTTACGGTGATAATTATATCAGCCGAGCTTTCCAGAATACTCGACAGGTAATCTCTATTTTTTTTAAGCTCGATCACTGATGAGGAAAGCATCGAGGCCATATCATTAAAAGATGCTGATAAGAGACCAAATTCATCTTTTTCGTCTTCACTGAGCCTGAAATCGAACTCTTTATCGGCTAAATTATTCATGCCGTCTACTAATCTACTCAAGGGACGATTAATAAAATATCTGACAAATAACCAGGCAAATCCGGCAGACACAGCAATCGCCAAAACCAGAATGAAAATGAATTGAAAAATATTTTTTAGGATAGATTCGGTCAGATTTAGATTGAGCAGATCGCTGGTATTATGAATAATAAGTAAAAAAAGCAGGATAGTAATTAGGAAAAACCCGCTGAGTTTCCAGAATATTTTAATATTTACCAACATGGTTGAACCAATTTTCTACTTTCACCTCAGCCAAAAACCACTCTCATATCCAAAGCGGAAGTTTATTCTGCTTTTTAATCACTTTTCTCTCGAAATAATTTCGGTGGTTTCATAATGTTTGAGAATTCGTGCCTCTGTTGGAAGCAATTTCAAATATTTTAGTCCCCAGCCAAACAGGAATCCGATGACGCCAAAAACGCCAAGAGCCTGTAGGATTTCCAGAATACTTAAGGAATAGGAGGCGATTCCTTCCTGCAGTAAAGATTCGGTAATCTCCATGCCGGGAAATAACTCAGGCGGATGGGTGAGTCCCGGAAGAACAATTACATACCTTTCACAAAGAACGCCAAAAACTACCAGAGCAGAGGCAATAACTATCCCGCGTACAGTTTTTCCGGTTTTTCGATAGAAAAGCAGAAAGATTGGTATAAAGCAGCCTATAACTATAAGTCCGACCCAGAAAAATAAACTATGCAGCCCGCCAAAAAGATAATACATAGCTGCGTCACGTAGTTCAACGACATAAGCGCGATACGCATTTTCAACAAACATAAAATAGACGACAACAAGCAAACAGATCGCCAAAAATCGTCCCAGCCATATAATCAGCTCATCGTCAAGTCGCCTTTTTGTAATCCTGAATAAACCAACGATCATTAAAATCATCAGAGCCGTTCCGGAGGCCATTGCCGCCGCGACAAAACTGGCCGGTAAGAGCGGCGATTCATATAACACTCGTGCTCCAAATCCAAAAATAGCACCGGTGCCGGTATGCACGCAGAAGGCCCATCCGAATGCGAGGGTAGCCACCACTGACGTCAATTTTTTTCTCTCATAAAAGAGCGCCCAAAGATAAAGCAAACAGATAAGGATATGTCCTATATATAAAATTGGATTGATTGAAAACATTGATTGAAGATTAAAATAGACAAACGGTTCAACAAATACCCGATCGATCCTGCCCTGGTCGGTTAGAATCGAAAGCAGACCGGCAATTAAAAACAGCATCGCCAGATAAACCGCTATTCGCGCGAACGGTTTATACTCCAGTTTTCCAAAAACTCCGTACAGACCGGAAATAACAAGTGAGCCGGCCGAAAGTCCGATATAATAAACCGCCATAACGATCTGAAGCCCCCATGGCACCCTGTTGTTCATCCCGGTAACCCAGAGTCCATGTTCGATCACATACCAGGTTGCGATGAATCCGGCAACTGCAAAAGAGGCAAAGGTTAACATCATCAGACGATACTGAGTTGAATCACCTTCGATACTGTCAAATTTGATATCCATACTGTACCTATCTTAATTAGTTCTACAGACCCAAATAGTACACCTTTGGTTCCGTGCCGAGATCCTCTCTTATTCTTTTAACCGGTAGAGTTGATGTTATTCTGTTAATTTCGCTTTTGCGGTCATTGAGATCACCTACCAAGATTGCGTTAGCTCCGCACTTTTGGCACGCCTCGACACAGGCTGGCATCTGGCCGACATCCAAACGGTGAGCACACAGATTGCACGCCTCGGCGACACCGTGTGACCGTTTCGGATGATCTGCATTCGGCCAATCGTCATCATTTTTAAAATTAAATTGCCGAGCATTATATGGGCATGCGATCATACAGTAGCGACATCCAATACAGCGATGATGATCGACAATCACAATGCCATCATCACGCTTATATGTCGCCTTAACCGGGCAAACCTGGGCACATGGCGGATTGTCACAATGATTACAAAGAAGCGGAACGGTTTTCTCAATTTTCGTGTGTCCAACCTCGCCTTCAATTTTGACTTTTCTTATCCAGTGATTATCCCAACGACTATCGCCATGATAGGAGACATTGTTTTCAGTACGGCAGGCGGTCAAACAATCGGTGCAATCTGATCGGCACTTGTTGAGATCGATCACCATCCCCCATTTTTTTCCAATCAGCGGATTGCTCGGATCGCTGGCACTAACACCGGTAGCCGATAATATTCTGAAAGCGTACGTCCCGGAACCGACAGTTAGGATCAATCCTCCGGCAGTTTTTATAAAATCTCTTCTATCCATTTTCTTGTCTCATTTGTTTTATCATTATGGATAATTATGGCATCCGAAACAATCGGGTGACATACTCACCGCATGATGACATTGATCGCAAAAATTAACCCTGCTTGTATGACATTCTTTACATTTGTTTAAACCAACTTCGCCCCGCTTCCCAAACCTGACAACATTTTCTCTTATTTCTCTCAAAAGCTCCCAATGATGAAAACGCATATATTCGGTATCTCTGACACATTTATCATATTTTGCATCAGGCCGCTCTAAAACAACCTGCGGCGGTTCGCTTCCTATGGCGACAACATTAGATAAGACACCATATAGAATAAGTACCAGAATAATCAGAATTGGAATGGCGGCGAAAACAATATTTTTATTATTTACAAAATCCATTTTCATTCGCTTTCCCCCTTATCCAAAGATGTTTCATTGATGCGTCCGGTATGTTCGGCATAGACCATCGCCACGGTTCGATAAATGATATGAGCGAATTTTGAATAAGGCAGATATACAATCAGCGCAAAAACAAACACGAGATGAACAAAATAGGCGATATGCCGGTGCGGTTCGAGTCGCACATAGTGCAAAGCCTCAGTAAAGAAGCCGGTTGTAACTACAATAAATATTGTTGTTAGAAAGGCCCAGTCATAATAATTACCGGCGCCAGCCTGCTCGTCGTGACGCATCCGATCCCGGATTATTAAACCAATACCACCGATTAGCGCCAGTCCGCCCAAATTAGCAAGTATTTTCCATGGACTCCAGAATCCAAACGGATATACAAAGCTACCGCTTATCAGGGGGTTAATCCCCAGGGTTATTACCCAAAGAGTGACACAGGTTAATGCAATAAATCCAAAAAATATCGCGATATGTGAAAACTGCCGGGTTCGCTCGGCGGTGCATTTTGAGAAATTATCATGGGAGACTATTTTTTTAAGTGCAGAAACCATGCTTGGGATCAAACCTTT
>JAQBFG010000025.1:0-6122 GCA_032123495.1 Candidatus Zixiibacteriota bacterium
TTATTATGTAAATGGCGGACCTGATATTGGTTATTGGTATTTACCACTTCAGAATAATGCTCAGGGCGGTTATACGACATTTCCAGATTTTCGATTCAATAGTGGGCGAACACCTGAAGGGGAGCCGTATATTGACCTGAATGGGAATGGGCAATGGGATGCCGGTGATTACCTTACCGATACCAATGGCAATGGCGAATATGATTACGAAAGAAGAGATGTAATCAATGAGCATGATGCGGAGCCGTATATCGATGGCGACCAGAGCCTGGGTGAGCCATATACTGATGTAAACCATAATGGCTCCTATGAAAATGGTATAGACATATTTGTTATGTCGGCCGATGAATCAATTAACCAGGATCTTGATAGAAACTCTCAATATACACCGCCAATTAATCAACTCTGGCAACCAGGTATTCCATATATTGATTATAATGGGAACGGTCTATTTGATGGCAGGAATTATCAATACGACGTTGGTGAACCTTTTACCGATGTCAACGGCAATGGAGCTTATGATTACGGTGGTTCGACGAACTTTCTGAACGTTGGGAATTATGAGGGAGTGACTGTCTGGCATCATCGCCGTGTTGAACAAACTTCATTGGAAGGCAGAATGTATCTGCAGCTTGGGAATCATGAATTGAAGGGCGGTGTGGAATTGAAAAAAGAGCGTCTTCTTAAACAGGATATTCGCTCTTTGGAACAACCTTATACCGGTCGTGATGATGGCGGTGTCTTTCCCGGAATTGGCGAATTAAGAGATTTTTATGATTACGAGCCATGGAGTGGAACAATCTATCTTCGGGATAATTTGGAATATGGCTCGATGATTGCCAGTATTGGATTTAGATATGATTATTTTATTCAGACAACAGGTCTTGAAAGTATTGCTCGTCAGGATGATTTGGGCAGTGGTGTTATCTATGGCGACAGAAACAGAATCTCTCCGCGTATAGGTTTCTCCTATCCTATTTCGGATAAGGCCAAAGTCCACTTTAACTATGGACATTTTTACCAGCTGCCTTCATATACTTATATGTTTAGCAGGAATACAACCTCGACAACCACCAGAGATGTTGTCGGTAACTATAATCTCGATTATATTAAAACTATTCAATATTCATTCGGAATTAAATATGCCATTTCTGAGGATTACACAATCGATCTCTCAGGATATTTCAAAGACGAATTCGATAAAATTAACAGCGCCAATATCAGGCTTGGTGGTGGTGCTCTGGTAGTGCAGCGATATGAGAACCGGGATTATGGGCGAAGCCGTGGATTTGAGGTCACAGTTGAAAAAAGAGGCGGCCGTCTTGTTAATGGCATGGTCAACTATACGTACGCTTTTGCCTACGGAAAGCAATCCCAAACAAGAGATACCTATTGGGATGATTTCTATCTGAATCGTGAATCGCTTTCTGAAAAACCGTTGGACACAGATGTCAGGCACCAGCTTAATTGCGGTATTCAGTTGGTTGTTCCATTCTCGATGCAACCGCGTCTTTTCGGAATTCGTATCCCGAGTGGATGGACTTTCTCAGTTCAGGGGTCGTTTGAAACCGGTCGTCCGTTTACCCCCGGAAGCAGGTATCCGAATATTAGCGTTGAATCAGGTTTGGATATTCAGGAGAATTCATTGCGTTCGCCGGGTCGTTTGAATTTTGATGTAAAATTTGAGAAATATTTTAAACTGGTTGACTTGAATTGGCGCTTTATTGTTTGGGTTGACAATCTTCTGGATACAAGGAATACCAGAGGTGTCTATTCCAGTACCGGCAGAGCCGATACTCAGCAATCAGATGGATATAATGTAACGGGTGGAACGGAGTTTGATAACGATCCATTTAACTGGACATATGGACGTCAAATCAAGCTTGGTTTACAGGTGAGTATTTAATATGATAATTGCAGTTAATATAATGAAGGAGATAATATTATGAGGCATAGAAAATATCACATAGGTCTTCTTGGCCTGGTGATACTATTAATGCTCCCCTCACTTGTTTATTCGCAAGCTAAAGTTGGTACAACCGGATTGAATTTTCTTGAACTTGGCGTGTCGGCCAGGGCTATGGGCATGGCCGAGGCTTTTACGGCTGGTGTAACCGATGCTTCAGCTGTTTATTATAATCCGGCCGGACTTCCTTATGTCTATGGCAGAGAGGTAATGTTTACTCATATATCAATGCCGGCAGGTATTAATTATGAGTTTGCCGCCATGGTTCTTCCGATGGAGTCTCTCAATGGGGTGATTGGTTTTGGCGTTTATTCATTAAATACGGGCGATATTCCATACACTGATTACTTCTATCCATATGCTGCTGACAATAATGATGACATGCAGTATTTTTCGGCAGGCGATTTTGCGTTTTCAATAAGCTATGGCCGCTTTTTAACGGATAAATTCTCGCTTGGAATAACAGCCAAATTTATTCATGAAGGGCTGGAATTGGAAACGACTTCGGGCTGGGCGGCTGATGTTGGAACCTGCTATAATTCCGGATACAAAAATTTCAAGATAGGGATGGCTATCACAAATTTTGGGCCGGATTTTAAGTATGATATCGATAATGCCAGACCATTTCCATTGCCAATGAATTTTAAATTCGGAGCCTCAATTGATTTAGTTAGTTCCGATTCGCACCTGCTAATATTGGGCGCTGATGGTAATCATCCTGCGGATAATCTTGAAAAATATAATTTCGGCGCCGAATATTGGTTCCAGGATAAATTCAGCCTTAGAGTTGGCGAGAGATTTAATTATGATTCGGATGGTTTTACTGCCGGAGCAGGATTACGTTTACCGGTTGGAGAAGATATTGAACTGGCAGTTGATTACGCCTATCAGGATTTTGGCTATTTAACTCAGGTTCACCGTTTTTCAATAGGTCTTGGATTTTAATTATGATAAAATATGATTCTAAAAATAATGGAGGAATGGGATGAGACGATATTTTGTCATAATTCCCCTGTTAATAATTGGTTTATTAGTTGTTTTTACAGGTTGTGAAAGAGATATTAAAGGTCCGGAGCGTATAAACATTAAACCTGTTGTTAACTTTGTCAATATTCCGGTGGCGGATGCTCTATTTTCATCGGATACCACACTATATTGGTATGGGACCGATGTTGATGGGTTTATTGACTCTTTTTATTATACTGTCGTGAGACTGGCTGATGTTGGTAGCGATCCGGATGCCTTTTTAGCTGGCGGTGGATTACAAACGGACGATATGAGTGATGGATGGACCGGAATTAAGGTCGAACTTGATAACACCGGTACCAATGCCAGAATTCAGATGTCAGCCGATATAAGCGACCCTGTAAGGATTTATGTGACCTCTTATGTCTTTCTTATGGCGGTTGATAATAAAGGCGATAGATCTGATATTGTATATCGGTCATTCGCAAAAAATAACCATTTTCCAAATACTTCAATTGATGTTCAAGGTTACAGAGATCCATATATTAATGCAACTTCTGAAAGGCAGGGGATACTCGAAGGCTTGACCGTTAATTTTAGAGGGGAGGATAGAATTGATTATCCTCGGAACCCACCTCCTTTTGAATATCGCTGGAAGGTCTTTGGTCCTTTCAATGATTCTCTCAAGGATGTAATTGATACGACCTATATTACCGAGACATTTGTTGACCTATATGGTGACTTTTTCCAACATGGTGATACTCTTCGCTATTTCAGTCGTCTTGATACAACAATTGTTGGTCCTGACACTACCATTGACACGATCTGGAATGAGTTCCCGGTGAATGTTATGTTGGGAGGAAATCCTTATGGTTTCTGGCAAGAAGCTATGTTGGGTATCGATCCCAAAATGGACTCGTTAGCATTGGATAGCTCTGAATATGGCCGGTTGACCAATTTATCATCACTAAATTCTTATGTTGTTGATTCTTCGGATAACTGGACCTACAACACTCGAATAACCGTATATGATCTTTTTGAAAAGGAAAATCTTCCATCTGTGGACGCGGATACGACACGTATCATGACATTTTTAGTGTGGTGTCAGACCAGAGATGATGCTCATGTACCTGATCCGGTACCTGAGTTTAGATTTGTAACGGCTATTGAGCCGAAGTTCGAAAGAGACGTCGTAATTATTGATGCCGGAATATATGATCGGGCCAATGTTCATAATTGGCCAATATTCCCCAGATCACCTTGGAGAATACCGGAATATCCGAATTTCCCTGATACATCCGGTCCGGTGGTCAGGAATGTTCTTGGTGAGTTTATTAATAATTGGAATCCAGATTCTTTTGATATGACAAATCTGCTTCCAGATGATACAATTTGTCCTGACGCTACACCTGATTGTGGTGCCTACTTCCTCCATGTGGCAAGGAAGTGGAGAAACGGAACAACTCAGGATTATTATCCGGTTAAGGCAATTGATCCATACAGAGATTCGGGATATGGCAGTATTTCCTTACGTGAGATATTAAAGCACAAGATTGCCCTTATCATTAAGGATAATACATCCAGCACAATTGGCTTCCAAACATTAGAAGGCCTTGCTCTTGTTGAGGGTATTAATTCTGGCATGAATGCCTGGATAATGGCACGAGCCGCCGAGGGCGAAGGATTTATTACAGAAAACAACAGACTCGCAGCCGGTGAGATTCTCAGCTCTTATTTTGGAGTTAATGGATTTCAACAATCTGGCTGGCAGGAACGGACAGCAACCGGTGATGTTAGGATTGAGGATTTCATTGGGGCCACTTCATTGATTTCCGATGAGTTACCGGACTTGTTTGTCGACACAACAAGACTGGAGACATTTTATCTTTGGGATTCAGATTCGTGCTTAACTAATCCGGAATTTCCATGTTATCCGTTCAGGGATCTTAACACCGATACAATAATTGCCGGCGCAATACCGGAAGTTGGATTTATAATTAGAGGATTTGGCACCGAACCATTGTATCTCTATAAATCAAAGTATGGCAGCAATCCACCCTTTTATATTAATAGACGCGAAGGGACTGTGGTTGCAATTCGGTATGCCAATAATTATTTCAGGACATCACATTTTAATTTCAATGTGATGGCAATGGATGAAGTATCAGCCAAACAGGTTTTTGAGACGATGATGGAGTGGTTGTCATATCAGCCATTCATCAATGCGGGCAAAGTTAATGCAAACTACTTTGGCTCTGATGTTCAAAAGTATAGGAATATCAGCAACCACCTGCATGAGTTAAAGAAACAAGGTTTGTTGCCTTCAATGAGTGAACTGCAATAATAAAAGATACTGTTGCAATGGCCGGAGATATTTATTTATCTCCGGCTTTTTTATTTGAGGGTAGAGGAGATAATCTGAATTGTTTGATGGCCGGGGAATTTCTCAAGAGCTATTTGTGAAACATATCTGGCGCTGTCTATCTTTCCTGAGAGGCGATATCCATTAATAAGATTTACATAAGCATCTGCTAATGAAGAGTCGAAGAATACGGCCAAATTACTCATTTCGATTGAACTGACTAAATCGTTTTGTCTTCCATAAATGTACCCCAACTGATAAGCTGCCTGCCCTTTGACTTTAATCGAAATCTGATACCCCGTCAAACCTGAATAGGTGAAAGCGCGATCATCGGTTTCGGGAGAGATAGTAACTGCCGACAAAGCGGCTAATAAATGATTGATTGCAATTTCATAATTCTGCCAATTAGAAAATATGAGACCGGCTTCCAGATGAATTCTTGATTGTTCTGGAGTTGAAACTAACGCCTCATCAATTGAATTTTGCAGACCTGCGGTATCATATAAAGCTGCCAGGTTTCTCATTTTTATTATATTCGCTTCAGTGTGATATGGTTTTATTGCAAGGGCAGTGTCGGTGTAAATGATGGATAATAGATACTGCTTATTAATAAGATACAAAGATGCGATATTTACATACCCGTCGGCTCGATTGGGAAACAATTCTGTCTCACGCCTGAAATAGTATTCGGCCGAGTCGCCATTTCCCTGTCGAAGCCATGCCACGCCAAGGTTAAGATTTGCGTCAGGGAAATTAGAATTGAAATTTAGTAATTGTGCAAATAAAGCGGTCGTTTTTTTGTAATCACCCTTATATAAATAGTAATTA
>JAQBFG010000026.1:0-3306 GCA_032123495.1 Candidatus Zixiibacteriota bacterium
CCTTCGAAGGAGGAAACCCATTTTGCTGTAACGAAAGGTGGTGAAACCACTTACAAGGAATTATTTGGGCAAAAAAAGAGCGTCGGTACAAAATATTGTAGTAAAATTGAATGCGTGGCGCACCCCTTGGGTTGCGTTCATTGTTCTGGCTGATTAAAGGCAGAATTTCAGGGAGCCTGTCTTACTTTACTTTTTTTTGGTTTTATATCTAAATTTTATAAAATATGGCGATTCAATAATAAACATTATGATAAATTTGTCGGTGTCTATAAATTGTAATTGAAATACAAAAGATAATGAATTAATTATTATAAGATTATGAAATATATAACTATTAATATTCTTCATCCTTTTCTGGTCGCCGTTTTTCCGATTCTGTTTTTGTTCAGTCATAATATTTCAGAAGTAAATGCTTCACAGACGATATTTCCTCTTATTCTAAATCTTGTGGCGACTCTGATTCTTCTTGTATTATTAAACTTTATACTCAAAGATATACTAAAAACAGCGCTGATTGTTTCGACGTTGATATTTCTATTCTATTCCTATGGTCATCTTCTCAATTTTGCAATATCTCTGAATTTTTCAATCAACGATAATTATAATCTGATCATTTTTCCATTTATTGTAATAATTTTGTTTTCGATTATATTACCTATTCTGAAAACCAAAAGAAATCTCACCAAGCTTAGCCACTTTCTCAATATCATTTTTGCGCTATTGATCTCTTTTCAGCTTTTGCAGGCAGGATATTTCAGATTTTTCAGCCCAAAAGCCGAGGCAGTTCAAGCAACCATCGATGGATCGGTTAATATGCCGTCTCATCTTCCCGATATTTTTTATCTGATTCTTGATGGTTTTGGTCGCGATGATATTCTCAGAGATATTTATCATATTGATAATAGCGATTTTTTAAACGAATTAAGAAAACGCGGTTTTTATATTGCCGACAGCAGTCATTCAAACTATGGTACCACGCTAAGTTCGATAACTTCAGCTTTTAATCTTGATTACATTCATCGATTGGCTGACATTCCCCCAGATACTCATGATCTGACTTCACTGTCAATAATGCTTGCGAATAATCGGGTGTTTAGGTTTTTAAAGCAGTATGGTTATAAATCAGTAGCCTTTGAGTCCGGAAATAAATTTACCGAATTGGACTCCGCC
The DNA here is from genome assembly GCA_032123495.1 of Candidatus Zixiibacteriota bacterium. Classification (GTDB taxonomy): domain Bacteria; phylum Zixibacteria; class MSB-5A5; order GN15; family PGXB01; genus JAAERC01. The sequence goes on from JAQBFG010000026.1 coordinate 1,171, forward strand.
GATTATTATTTTGCACCGGAATTTTCATTAAGCGAATTTGAAAATTTCTTAATTAATTTGACTCCGATCCCATTTTTTGTCCAAAGCGGAAAAAACCAATTTGATATACATCGCGACAGAATTGAATATGTCTTCAATAAACTGGGCGAATTGCATTATATCGAAGAGCCGAAGATCGTCTTTGCGCCAATAATAAGTCCGCACCCGCCTTTTGTGTTTGGTCGCAATGGCGAAAAAATTCAGAGAAATCGGCCGTTTAGCTATGGCGATGGGAATCATTATAATGATCAGGGTGGCAGTGATGAAGAATATATTAAGGGATATGGAGATCAGTGTCTTTATATTTCGCAACGGTTGATCGAGACCATCGACAGAATCTTCGAAAATTCAAAGGAGCCACCAATAATTATTTTGCAAGGTGATCATGGACCAGGATTGGGAGTTAATTGGGAGAAGGCCTCTGAGACCGATATGCATGAACGTTTTTCCATACTAAATGCCTATCACTTACCGCGACAGGGAAATGAATTACTAAATCCCTCTATTACGCCGATTAATAGTTTTAGGATTATCCTGAATAGATATTTTGGGACCGATTTTGAAATGCTTCCAAATTATTTCTTTTTTACCTGGATCTCGCAACCTTACCGGTTTATCGACATAACCGATCACTTGAGGGAAATAGAAAGCGGAACTGAAGTAAAATAAAAAAGGCGGGAGTAAAATACTCCCGCCAAAAAAATCATTATTACGATAAATTTACATAACAATCAAATTCAAATCTCTAAGTTCTTTTTCAAGCTGATCGACCAATCGATCAAGATGTTTGATAACTGCCTCATAAGTTTCCGGTTTGCTCATATCGACCCCGGCATTTTTCAATTGCTCCATCGGGTAATCGTTACCGCCCGATTTGAGCAGGGTCAGATATTTTTCGACCGCTTCTTCACGAGTATTTTTGTCGTCCGATTTGATTCCTTCAGCAAGTTGTGACGAGGCCGAATAACTGGTTGCGTATTTGAAAACATAAAACGGAATACCAAAGAAATGACCAATCCGCGTCCAGTAAGAATGATAAATCTCATCAATGACTACGGCATCACCATAATATTCCTCAAGCAGTGTGGCATACAACGACCGCAAAGCGTCACCGGTAATCGGCTGACCCTGCTCGACCATCTGATGCGCCTGATGTTCAAAATCGGCAAAGAAAGTCTGCTTGTAAAATGTCCCGGAAATATTATCCAATGCCTGCTGTAACAGCGCAACTCGCTCATAAGGATCATCGCTATGTTTCAGCATGTAATCAAGAAAAAGATTTTCGTCCATTGTCGAGGCAACCTCAGCCACAAATGTCGTATAGTCCGATGTTGCATAAGGCTGGTTTTCCATCGAGAGCATAGAATGCAGAGCGTGTCCCGCTTCATGAGCGACGGTGAAAACCTCTTCGAGCGTTTCATCGAAATTAAGAAGAATATAAGGATGAACCCCATAAACTCCGGCCGAATAGGCGCCGGTGCTTTTTCCTTCATTTTCGAAAACATCGATCCGACGACCGCCGAAAAGTTCTTTCATCTTCGCCTGATAATCTTTACCCAGCGGCTCGACTGATTCGGTAATCAGTTTGGTTATCTCATTATAATCGTACGCCTGCTCATAATCGACCAGCGGTGCGAATCCATCGTAAAGATGATAACTGTCAAGCCCCAATACTTCTTTTCGCAGTTTCATATATCTTTTAATAGGTCCGGTACCTTCTTTAACCGAAGCGAGAAGAGATTCATACACTGCAAGTGGAATATTACTGCCATCAAGCGCCGCTTCAAGACAGGAACCATAATTCCTGGCCTGCGCGCGTGCCCAGTCTCTTTGCAGGACGCCATTATAAATCGCGGCATAGGTATTAATATTGGCGTTAAAAACATCATAAAGAGTCTCAAATATTTTCGCCCGATCTTCCTGAACGCGGCTGGTTCTAAGGGTGGCAAATGTCTGAGTTTCGGTCGCCTTAATATTATCACCGGTCGAAAGAACAACATCTTTATATTTAATATCAGAAGTCGATAATTCCTGATAAACCGCTCCCGGGGCCCCATTGAATGGGCCAAAATACGACAGAAGCTGTTCTTCTTCCTC
>JAQBFG010000027.1:0-23157 GCA_032123495.1 Candidatus Zixiibacteriota bacterium
TAACAAACAAATGCGGCGGGAACAAGGATGTACCTGCCGCATTTTTTTATTTATCAAATCGAATGCATTTACTTATTATACTTTATACTAAGATCTAATCAGTTTCTTTCGAATCTGCCTCTGCTTCCCGAATCTTTTTCAATTGTTTTTTTAATTCTTTGGCAAAATCGCGGGCAATATATTTATATTTATCATCGCCTGAAGTCGTCCAGTCAGATATGGTGCGCGAAAAGTTACCCGAAAATATAATTCGATTTGTCTTTTTATCAGTTAAATCCATCGCGACTGTCAGTTTTGCAGACCCAACCCCGAAACCAATTAAAAATCTCAGAAATCCACTTCCCTTTTTAAAATCGAGTATGCTGCCGGAAACTTCATATTGAGACGATATACTGTTGATTTCAACATATCTGAAAATCTCAACTTTTCCCAATTCCTCAACAATAATATCTCTAAATTTCTCAATTTCTTCCATTGTCGGTTTATTCTCTGCCGGAAAATCAGACGGTAGGTCATCGGTAAATCCACCAACGCTGCAAATAGAAACGTTTGATATAAACTCATCAACATTTTGAGTTACAACATATTGCTTACCGCAGCCGACAAAACAGAATATTAACAATACAACTATTAAAAATGATGTAGTTTTTTTTGTAAGCATTATTTTCTCCAGATTAGTTCACGTTTTTTCAATTAAATAGCATAATCAGAGCCAGCTTGATATCAAGTATCAGGGCTGTTTGTACATTTCCGTATAAACCATAGGAGTCCTGATTCGGGTCGGAGCCAATATATACAACATCCATACAAGCGCTTAAATCAATACCAAAATTATTTGACGTAAGGAAAATTGCCCCGCCGCCGAAAGTTGTCACAAATTTTGTCTGGGTATCGCTTTCGCTAATATTCTCAATACTGTTGTCGCTGTTATCGCGCACAGATAAATCACCCGTAAGCTTATGCGAAATGACTCCTAAACCTGAATATGCATACCAAATTGTTTTTCCTCCGGAATTCTTTTTTGGTCGATTATAGTACTGGCCTGCTAATACATACCTCATGGCATTCATTGTCCAATCCTGATCAATAATTGTAACGCCCGGATCAAGTGAAATTAGGCCGTAATTGTCATCCCATTTCATTCCCGATTTCGAGACTATTCCCCTGATGGCGATATAATGATTAACGGCAATTAAAAAATCTCCCTCGAATCCAATTCCCGAATTCATTCCCTCATAATATGTACCGACTGGAAAACTATAATTGATACCCAGGCGTAATCCCAAATTCCATAATTTTTTTTTGGATGCCTTTACAAACTCATCTCTTTCCGAGCGCCATTCTTCCTTTTTGGGCGAATAATGACCATCCAATAATTCGGGGGTAATATTATTCCCCTGCGCATCAAGAATAGTTTCGATTTGAGTGAAACTGATATTCTTCTTAGAATCCTCAAGCTGAATAGCAACAGTTTTATACTGATGATTCACAGTAGCGGTAACATCCTCATATCGTTCTCCCGATTTTGTGACAACAGTACAATTTTCCACTATTGACGCCAGCACACTAGAGCATAGCAGAATAATTCCAATTAGAATTAACAGGACATATCGATATCCCGGCATAAAGAATTTACGCATAGCAGTCCTCCAAATAAATTGAGCGCCTATTATATATGCTTTTGATATAATTGTCAACTATCGATATATAAATATTATACAATAAATATCTAAATCGATAGTCATTGCAGACTTATTATTCTGTCTCAACAAATTTCAAAAAACATTCATGAAATTCCCTATTGCGCGGGTTCCCAAAAACTGCTTGATGTTTCCTAATTATTTATGTAAAGATAGTAAGTATAGACTCTTTTATTGTTAGGTGATATTTTGTTATACAATCTTCAAATAGAAAAAGAATCGAACTTTTTGTCAGTTAAAATTTCAGGTATTCGGAATAGCAAAACTGTTTCTAAAGCGGCGAAAGAGATTATCGAAACCTGCAAAATCAACAAATGTTTAAAAGTTATTATTGATGTTCGTGAACTCGAGGGCAGAATGAGCGTGTTTGAATCATATATGCTTGTCTCGCGAGAATTTACTCGCTTGAAACAGTTTTCATCTTTGGAAAAAGCGGCTATCGTTGATAATAAGGAAAATAAAGAAAGACTTAAATTTTTTGAACAAACCGCCAAAACCTTCGGCTTTAACATCAGAACCTTTTCTGAACCCGACGAAGCCAGAGAGTGGATAATTTCCTGATTATTTTCATTCATTAGCCATCAAGCAGTTTTATCAATTGCAGCATCGTAATTGTCATTTTCCTTAGCAGAATTCTGTAATTAAATACGAACTTTATATTGACTTAACAGCTGATTTTCTGTTTATTATATTATAATTTCATATAGGCAAAAAGCTTAATCGTATTATAAAAGGAGCACGCTTATGAGTAAGGCAAAGTGGATTCTTTTGATTATCGGAATAGTAATAACGCTATCTCCGGGAACTTTTGCCCAGGAATATATTTGCGGCGATGTCGACGACAATGAGAAGGTGGATTTACAGGATGTCGTCTCTTTAATTAATTATTTGGTCTTGGAGGGTCCTTCCCCGTCTGAACTTAAAGCGGCCGATGTTGATAGTATTGCAGGCGTTAATCTTCATGATGTAACTTATTTAACAAACTCCGTCTTTGGAGATGGACCGGGACCGGATCCATTTTGCCCCCCCTTCCCCGATTCTACTCCTCCGGTAACAGACGATATTCTTGAGATTCGAAATACAGCTGTTCCGCCGGGAGCAACTGTTGTAAAAGTTGATTTATATATTACTTCTTCCACCGGTGATCAAATATATGGTGCATCATTTCCTTTTGAATACACCTGCGAAACATCTGGTATCAATCTTTATGATATTACTTATCCCGATGACGGCTTGGTGAGGTCTGGTGGAATCGACTATAGCACAGAGTATTATTATAATAATACAGGAATAGTTGGCTTTTCATTATTATCAACGTACAATAATCCTCCTCCCGATGGCTTGATTGCATCGTTATGGTTTACAATTGGTGCCTCAACTGAAGAACAATCTATAATAATAACTCCGACGCCACTACCACCCAGCAATATTGTTATTTTCTCAAAATTGACGCCAGAATTAAAATTGGAGGCCTTTATTCCAACCATTGTCAATGTTCCATATTATGAATATGACACCGACTTAGATGGCGTTGGTGATAATACAGATAATTGCGTTTTAATTCCGAATCCTGACCAAAACAATGCTGACACGGACGATCTTGGCGATGCCTGCGATAACTGTCCCAATGTGGCTAATGCTGACCAGATCGACACTGATGGCGATGCTCTTGGCGATGTCTGCGACAATTGCCCAGATATTAATAATCCGGGACAGGAAGATACTGATGCTGATAACGTTGGTGATCTCTGCGATATTTGCCCCAATGATTATGATCCGTTGCAGGCAGATACCGATGATGATGGTATTGGCGATGGATGCGATAATTGTCCGAACACCGCCAATTTCTCTCAAATCGACAGCGATGGCGATGGCATTGGCGATGTTTGCGAGGGTGATCCGATTTGTGGTGATGTTAATAATGACAATGCCTATAATCTTCTTGATGCCATATATATAATAACTGATCTGTATAAAAACGGGCCCGGCCCGATATGCCCGGAAATTGAGATAATAGAATGATTTTATAGCTTATTTGATAATTTTGTATTAATCAGGCGGGATTTATTTTAAATTCCGCCTTTTTTATTAAATTCCACGCCCTGCACCCCTTCTCCCCCAATAAATTATTGACTTTTTGGGCTAATTCACTTTCTTATCTTCTCAAAGCGTATACTGTATAAAAGGAGTAATAAGAATGGGTCAATCTATAACAGAAAAGATAATCGCTGAACATCTCGTTTCGGGTAAAATGATACCGGGCGAGGATATTGCTATAAAAATCGATCAGACGCTGACACAGGATGCCACCGGAACAATGGCTTACCTGCAGTTTGAGGCGCTTGGTCTGAAAAAAGTCAAAACAGAAATCTCGGTTTCGTATGTCGATCATAATATGCTTCAATCCGGTTTTGAAAATGCCGACGATCATCAGTATTTGCAATCGGTAGCATCAAAATATGGCGTTTATTTCTCACGCCCCGGAAACGGTATCTGCCATCAGGTTCATCTCGAGCGGTTTGGCGCTCCCGGTAAAACTCTCCTTGGTTCCGACTCACATACGCCAACCAGCGGCGGTATTGGCAGCATGGCGATCGGCGCCGGTGGCCTTGATGTCGCCTGTGCTATGGGCGGCGGCGCTTTTTATATGAAGATGCCGGAAGTTGTTAATATCTATCTGACTGGCAAACTAAAACAATTTGTGACGGCCAAAGATATTATTCTGGAAGTCTTGCGTAAGTTGACCGTTAAGGGTGGAGTTGGCAAGGTTGTCGAATACGGCGGTCCCGGTGTAAAATCACTTTCGGTTACGGAGCGGGCGACTATCACCAATATGGGGGCGGAGTTGGGTGCCACCTGCTCGATTTTTCCATCGGACGAAAATACCAAAAAATATTTGCAATTGCAGAAGCGTGCAAAAGTATACAGAAAACTGGAAGCAGACCCGGATGCTGAATATGCCAAGGTTGTTAAAATAAATCTAGATAAGCTTGAGCCGCTGATGGCGCAACCACACTCACCTGATAATATTATTGAAGTCAAAAAATTAAAAAATATTAAAGTTAATCAGGTCTGTGTTGGCAGTTGTACTAACTCATCACTTTCTGATTTGATGGTTACGGCCAAACTTCTCAAGGGGAAAAAGGTGCATCCCTCGGTCTCAATGACAATAACACCCGGATCCAAACAGGTTTTTGAAGAGATTGCCAGAAACGGATGTTTGGCTGAGATAATTGCTTCCGGGGCGCGGGTGATTGAATCTGGGTGCGGCCCATGTATCGGTATGGGTCAGGCGCCGCCATCGGGTGGAGTTTCGATCAGATCGTTCAACCGCAACTTTCCAGGACGTTCCGGGACTAAGGACGCCAATGTATATTTGGCCTCGCCGGAAACATGCGTTGCCGCGGCTCTAACCGGTGAAATCACCGATCCTCGCAAACTTGGTAAGTACCCCAAAATTGTTTTACCGAAGAGTATCACCATTGATGATTCCGGTATTATCGCCCCCTCTAAGACACCGGGCAAGGTTAAAGTGTTGCGCGGTCCCAATATTGCACCATTGCCGATTAATACTGCTTTGGCCACATCTGTCACTGGTGAGGTTTTGCTCAAAGTCGGTGACAATATTACCACTGACCATATCATGCCGGCCGGTGCAAAAATTTTACCGTTGCGTTCGAATATCCCCAGGATTTCGGAGTTTGTATATTTTCAGGTCGATCATACTTTCGCCTCACGAGCCAAAGCAAGTGGTGGCGGCTTTATTGTTGGCGGTGATAATTATGGACAGGGCTCATCGAGAGAACATGCCGCGCTAGCGCCAATGTATCTTGGCGTAAAATTAGTTTTGGTGAAATCGTTCGCAAGGATTCATCTGGCTAACTTAATTAATTTTGGAATTCTTCCGGTCACTTTTGAAAATGCTGCTGATTACAATAAAATTGCTCAGGGCAACAAACTTAGTATCCCGGATCTTAAAAAAGCAGTTACCAAAGAAAACAAACTTGAAATCATCAATAAATCCAACGGAAAAAAGATTACGGTAAATATCGATCTGACCGAACGCCAGAGGAAAATTGTATTAGCCGGCGGTCTATTGAACTTCACCAAAGGCGGAGGGAAATAAAATGGAGGAAACCAAAACCTCCAGTTTGACCAAAAAGACTCCATTTTATAAGTATCATATTGAGGCCGGAGCCAAAATGGTCCCGTTTGCCGGGTTTATGATGCCGATCCAGTATACCGGTATTACGGCCGAACATCTGGCGGTTCGTAATAATGTCGGCCTTTTTGATTTGTCGCACATGGGCGAATTTGAAATATCGGGTCCCGGTGCACTGGGGTTTCTGCAAAAAATGACTACCAATGATGTCTCAATGATCAAACTTGGTCAGATACAATACAGCTGTATGTGCTATGAAGATGGTGGCATTGTTGATGACCTGCTGATTTATCATCTCGGTGATCGTTACATACTGGTGGTTAATGCGTCTAATATTGACAAAGATTATCAGTGGTTGCAATCGCATCTAAATGAAGACGTCAAATTAAAAGATATTTCCGATAATTATGGATTACTCGCCGTTCAGGGTCCCAATGCTCAAAAAGTTATGGAGTCGATATCCTCTTATAATTTTGAAGCAATGCCATATTATAATTCGGCTGTTACTGAGATTGGCGGACATTCCATCCTCTTCTCCCGTACCGGTTATACCGGCGAAGATGGATTTGAGCTTTATATTCATCCCGATGCCTGCGATGATATTTGGGATATAGTTATCGAAGCTGGCAAAAAGCTGGATATGCAATTAATCGGCCTCGGTGCACGTGATTCGCTTCGGATGGAAATGAAAATGACGCTGTACGGAAACGACATCGATCAAACTACTACTCCGGTTGAGGCGAGTTTGTCATGGATCGTCAAATTGGATAAAGGCGCTTTTGTCGGCAGTGATATAATTGCAAAGCAGAAAAAAGAGAAACCAAAAAGACGGCTTATCTGTCTTGAACTTGAGGGCCGTGCTTTCCCAAGAGCTGGATACGATTTGATTTCCGAAGAGCAGGTTGTTGGAAAAGTAACTTCCGGGACTTTTTCACCGTCGCTGAATAAACCGATTGCACTTGGATATCTACCGCTACCATTAACAAAAATTGGTAATACTGTTAATATCAAAATAAGAGATAAATTGTTTCCGGCTCAAATTGTGAAGCCGCCATTTTACAAGAAAGGGACACATCGCTGATGCGTGCAGATCTCTATATGGTTCCGGGTCCGGTAAAGGAAAAAGGACTGGCTGGAAAAACATTGGTTATGATCGATGTTTTAAGGGCATCTACGACTATTTGTTATGCTCTTAACGCCGGAGCAAAATCGATAATTCCGGTTTCGGAACCGGGCGAAGCGACCGAAATGCGCGCAAAAATCGGTGTTGAGAATTCTTTAATTTGCGGCGAACGCGACGGTATTAAAATCGAAAATTTTGATCTTGGTAACTCACCGTTGGAATACACAAGAGAAACTGTAGCCGATAAAAATATTGTCTTGACTACATCCAATGGGACCAGGACATACGGTAAAGCGAAAAATTCCGGCGTGATTATAACTGGTGCCATTGTTAACATCTCGGCGGTAGCCTCCCGGGTTGCTCTGGAACAGCAAGATCTGGCCATATTATGTGCTGGACATATGGAGCATTTCTCTATCGAAGATACTATTTGTGGTGGAATGCTGATTCATAAGTTGCTGACCGATGAAAAACTTACATTGGAGTTAAACGATGCCGCCTCACTGGCGTTATTACTATATAGATCTAACAGTCGTGCCCTGAAAGAAACGATCGCTCAGGGTGAACATGGCCGATATTTAGGAAAGATTGGATTTGGCGAAGATGTTGCACTGGCGGCCGATGCTGATTCGATTCCGGTTCTTCCTATTTTAAAAGATAGCCAAATAAAACTGGAAGAAGTCGAACTGTAGCTTTGAACTAAAATTGATGAGGTGATTTTGTCTAACAAAATAAGGTATATTTTTCTGCTGACTTTTTTCTCCGTTCTCGGATTATCCGCGCCATCCCTATTATTGGCTGATGAGGCTGTACGGTTTGAATTAATAGTCCGCCAAAAACCGGCAATGGTTGACAACTATTATGAAATCAAGCGGGATACGGTCGAGGTATTAGTTGGTCATAGCCTCTACAATCTGCTTGTGAATATGAGTCTCGATATTAAGGTCGAAAGTGTCGATTCATTGTCAGTCGAATTCACCAATCATTTAACCACGATTGGCCAGAATCCATATAATTTCGCAAAAAGATTTAAAGTCGAATATAATTTGCCGGCGCGGGTCGAAAATATCCCCGGAAAAAACGGGTCGATATATCAGCTCCTTATAAGCCCCCGAGAATTAATAGATATCGATCTGGAGAATTGTCCATTTGTGACCGGGGCCGAAAGTCAGTTTAAAAACAGTCCATCGGCTAATTTTGATTTTTACTTTCTTCCAAATTCGCTGGCCGATTTTGATTGGAATGTCATAAAAGGATATCTTGAAGCTGACTTTGTTCAATTTCGTGATGCCCTCGGAATATCATTGACCAATAAAATCACTTACTATCTGACCCCATGCCCGTTAAATACGGTTAACTGGGATAAGCGATTCGGATATGTCATTGATCCGGGCCGATCAAAGATAATGGCTCTGTACTCTCATGATTTTATTTCATCGGAGGCAATCCTGTCCAATATGTTAGTCCTGCTTCGTCAGTGGGGTTATGCTCCCCCCTTTCTGCTTGAAGGATTGGCTGGTTATTTTGAATTTAACACTTATGAAATTAAAAAGATTAAAAACCGGGGCGAAATCCCGCCTTTGAACAGTTTGCTAACAAGTTCCGGTTACTACTCCGCCGATCCGCAAACAGCTGAAATTATATCGGCATCATTTATAAAATTTCTGGCCGATAGCTATGGGATAGGCAAAGTAAAAGAGCTGTATAATAAATCCGATGATCTGTATCTGCAAAAAAATATGGAGTCAATTTTTGGTCAACCGCTTGATTCTCTGGAGACCAACTGGAGCTATTATGTTGATACGGTTTCCAATTCAAGAGATCTGTTTGATTTTTATGCCGGTCGTGCTGGGGCACTATTCAAAAGTGATCTTCAAATAGTATATTATGAAGAAATGCTAAAATTGGATGACACCCGTCGCGATTCGATCGACACCCGGAAAAAACTGTATATGAACTATTACCAAACCGGAAAGTATTATGAAGCCGAAGAAGGTTATCGGCTACTGACGCAGCTTGATTCATCACTGCCGGTGTACTGGCAGGTAATCGGCAATCTTAATATGATCAACGGCAATCTGGGTCTTGCCTGGTCGGCTTTTGATTCTGTTTTTGCTCAGGACACTACTTACGTCTCGGCCAAGATGCTTCAAGCTGAAATTATGAGTATGCAAGGTGATACCACCGGAGCAATTGAACTGGCGGAAAAATATTACAGCTTTGAAAATTCTCCCCCGGCAAAAATAGAGTTTCTATTATTGTTGGGGCGGTTGTATGAGGGCAAAGGGAAATATTATGATTCGACCAAGGCATCCCGATCATTTAGCGATGCTCTGGCCTGGTGTCGGGAAATGATAAAGAAGGCCCCCAACGATCCCGCCTATAAGTATCGCGCCGGAATGGCCTATATCGGCCTGGGACAATATCGCGAGGCCAATGACTTTCTGGAGCTGGCCTGGTTTACCGAAAGAAGGGCCTACTTTATGGGTCATATTTTGCTTGAGCTTGGTAAGGTGAATGATCTGCTGGGAAATCGTGATGAGGCGATTAAGTTTTATCAGGATTGTTTGGATTGGCCATCGGCTTCGCAGCATCAGGAACTAAGCCGACAATATATAAACAAACCATTCACCAAATAAGAATTAAGTATTTTGTTTAACTTTCTTAACTCAGCCGTTTTAATAGCGGCCGCTGCAGCGCTGATTCCGTTATTGATACATCTGTTTTCAAAACGGAAAGTCAAGGTCGTAGAATTTTCATCGCTGAAACATCTTAAAGAGATGCAAAAGCGTCAGGTCAGACGAATTAAAATCAGGCAGCTGCTGCTGTTGATTCTTCGGATGCTGATAATTCTTTTCGCGGTGCTTGCTTTTGCCCGACCGGCCACAAAGGGTGGTTATATCGGTTCTCATGCCGGAGTATCATCGGTAATTCTGCTGGACCGATCGGCTTCAATGCAAAGACAAATAAAAGATGGTCAGCTTTTTGATCTGGCGACTCAAAAAGTGACCGAGATTTTAAATGGGTTCGATCAAACCGATGAAGTCATATTAATTCCGTTTGATCGTACTTCTTATTTTCCTTCAGGGGAACGTTTTTTTTCAAGTGATGTCGCAGAGGAAGTTCTTGAGCAGATAACTTGTGGTTATGATAAAGCCGATCCCGGTATGGCGTTTCAAAAAGGGTTGGAGATGCTCAGCCGCGCTAATAATTTAAATAAGGAGATCTATCTTATTACTGATCGTCAGGCAAATTCACTTCCGGAAGAGAGGGACTCGTTGCCTGAAAATATCTCCTGTTATATAATCGAACTGCCGACTGAGATTGATGGAAATTGCGGAATCGTTAATGTTAGCCTGGGTGGACAGTTAATTGAAGTCGGCTCAGAGTTTATTATCAAAGCCGATATTAAAAATTATGATTCGCGCGCTAAATCTGAACTTCTCGCCTCCCTTTTTATTGATGATATCAGGGTGTCTCAAAAAGAATTCTCTATTGAGGCTAGTGGCAATGAGTTGCTTCAACTCGAATATGAAATTCAGAAATCAGGATTACACAGCGGCTGGATTGAAATTTCTGATGATGATTTTGGGGTCGATAACCGTTACTATTTCAGTTTTAAAATCCCGGATAATTTTAATGTCTTGATTATTGATGGTGACGGGGGTGGTGAAATTATCAAACTGGCTCTGGTTCCGTCCAAAGAGGCGGCGCGGTACTGGTCGGTAAAAACGGTCACTCCTCAAAATCTGGCCGCAATCAGATTTAACGATTATGACCTGGCGATCTTAAGCGGACCCGACTCTCTCGGAAAAGCCGAAACCTCCCGTCTTTTGGAATTTGTTGAAACCGGTGGGGGCCTCTTTTTTATTCTGGGCGATAATACCGATATCAGCTATTTCAATCGCGAATTCGGACCACCACTTGGTGCTGAACTATTAATACCAACCCCAAAAATTTTCAGTGGTGCGGGATATTTCACGCTGGAGCAATTTGACTATGCTCATCCAATATTTGCACCTTTTGCAAACTTGCATGAAGAGCTGCCGACACTAAAATTTTATTCGCTGGCCGTACTAAATAGAACTTCATCCGAAAAAAATATGGCGCTGTTTTCAAATAACACTCCGGCCATATTTGAGTCAGGCTTTGGTATCGGACGGATAATTTTTATGTCATCGCCGATTCTTCCGACCTATACCGATCTGGCCAGCCATTCGTTTTTTGTACCGTTTGTTATTCGCACTGCCGAATATTTGGCTGAGGATATATCTTCGTACGAACGGTTCAATTATGTCGGACAGAATATTGTCAGGACAATATCGGATAAAACCGGTATCGAAGAAGTAATCCAATTGGTTACTCCCGAAAATAGAACCTATCAGATTTCCGGGATTCAAAAACCGGGGCAATTAACTTTTGACTGTCACCCGATAGACTGGCCCGGTTTATATCAGCTCAAAAGTGAGAACAGAGCAGTTGATATCTTTCCGGTTAATATGAGTTCAGAGGAAGGTGACCTCCAGTCTGTCGATATGGAACAATTGGCCGCTTCATTGGGAATAGATAGATTTAAATCTATATCGCTTGAATCAAATGCCGATAAAATCATTACTGAAACCAGATATGGACGAGAACTCTGGAAAATATTCCTCTGGGCAGTGGTAATCTTGATGATAGTAGAAATGGTTTTTTCTCGTGAGAAAAACATTACGGAAAAATAATTATGACTCTTCTTGCCGGTGAAAATATACTTAAGCAGTACAGCGATTATATAATATTCGAGGAGATGTCGTTTTCGATTGGCGACAATGATCGGATCGGTCTGGTTGGTCCTAACGGAATCGGTAAAACTACTCTCTTTGAGATCATGACCGGTCATATCAGTCCTGATCAGGGAAAGATAGTTAAACCAAAAAGCAGCCTGATCGGTTATGTGGAGCAGGAGATTGTCGGCCACGACAACACCATCCTATTAGATTTTGTGGCAACGGCGCGCGAAGATCTTCTGAAATTAAAAGCCGATATAGATCGTATTGCCCATGAACTTGAGGAAAACCCTGAGTCCCATAAAACACTTGAGAAATTGGGTAATTATCAGCACCGCTTTGAAACTGAAGGCGGTTATGCTTTTGAATCTGAGATAAAAATTATTCTGGCCGGACTTGGATTCCCCAGAGATAGATTTCAAAGCCGAATGAGCAGTTTCTCCGGAGGGGAAAAAAACCGGGCATCATTGGCCAGACTTCTGGCTGGACGTAGTAATCTGCTTCTGCTTGATGAGCCGACCAACCATCTTGATATAGAATCAACCATCTGGCTCGAAGAATATCTTAAAAGCCTCAATAAATCCTATATTATTGTCTCACACGACCGGACTTTTCTGTCAAATACGATTGATAAAGTCTGGGAAATTACCTCGAAGAAAATCGATCAATATTTTAATGGATTTGATAAGTTCCTGGTTGAGCGCGAGGAACGTAGAAGGCTGAAAAGGCATATTTTTAAACATCAACAGGATGAGATCAGGCAGATAGAATATTTCATCCGGAAAAATATGGCGGGACAAAAAACCAAACAGGCTCAATCTAAACAAAAATATCTTGAGCGAATGGAAAAATTCGATCTACCCGAATCGGAACAGATCGGACCCTCATTTACAGTTGAATCGGGACAGCGATCACACAATCTGGTTCTGGCTATTGAAGATGCTTCGTTTGGGTATGGTCACCGCCCGTTGCTATCAGATGTTAATCTGAATATTTATCGCGGTGATCGATTAGGTTTAATCGGTGTCAATGGCTCGGGTAAAACCACTATTTTGAAAACTATCCTGGGAGAGGTAGCACCGATCACCGGTTCGGTGAAGGTGGGGAATAAAGTTGATGTCGCCTATTTTGATCAGGGACTTACGGAATTAAATAGTAGCAACACTATTCTTGATGAGTTATGGCAGGTTGATCGTCTGGCCGATTCCGGACGGTTACGTTCATTTCTTGCCCAGTTTGGGTTTAGAGGCGAAGAGGTCTTCAAGAAGATTTCAATTCTATCCGGCGGAGAGAAAACCAAACTGGCGCTGGCCAAACTGCTCTTTCTTCCAGCCAATTTTCTGATTTTCGATGAGCCGACTAATCATCTTGATATCGATGCCCGTCAGGCTCTCGAAGATGCTCTTATGGATTATAATGGGACGCTTTTGGTGGTCAGCCATGACCGGTATTTTCTTGACCGTATCGCCCAAAAAATTGCAGTAGTGGAAAACGATTCGGTAAAGACTTATGATGGCAATTACAGCTACTATAAGGAAAAAACGTCAAAGAAAATAGTGGTCCCAAAAAAAAAGAAAGTAGTCAGCAAAAGCAAGATTCATGAATACAATGAATTTAAAAAACAATCCCGTTCCAAAGGAAAACTGAAAAAGGATCTGCGCTCCACCGAATCAAAAATAAAAGATAATGAGTCGGCTCTAGTACAACTCGAAAAAGACCTGAATTATAATATTCCCAAAACCTCATGGACAGAGCTGGCTGAGGCGGCCAAAAAAAAATCATCTATCGAAGAAGAGCTTCTTAAACTTTATTCAAAACTTGATGAGTTAAAAAAGTTAAATGGCGAAAATTCTGACGATTAATGCCAGTCCGGTCAAAAACAGCTCAACCGGAATTCTTCTGGAAAAAGTGGCTGATGGAATAAAAGAAAAATTGTTTGGACCGGTTGAAAACAAGGTCGTTATTCTCAATGATCTTAAGATCCTCCCCTGCCAGGCATGTGGCGAAAGTCCCGAACCAAATTATTGCCTTTTTAAAGATGACATTTATCCCCTATATGAATATTTGATAAACTGCGATATTGTTCTGTTTGGTTCTCCCGTATATTTTGAAACTGTCTCGGCGCAAGCGAAGCTGTTTATAGATCGTTGCAACTGTCTCCGCCCCCCTGATTTTGACGGCAAAACCGATACCCATTTCAAAAAAGTTATTTCTCGCAAAAAATTGGGCGCCATTGTCTTATCGGGGGGTCAAAACGACCAGTTTGAATGTGCCCGGAGAGTTATTGCCGGATTTTTCAAATGGATCAGGGTATCAAATATTGGAACGATCTCTTATACCAGTCCTAGATGGAAAGAGGCAGGACCGGTAAAAGATGATAGCGCCAAGCTGGATGAGGCTATTAAACTGGGAAAGAAGCTAAGCTCAAGTCTGCCATAATTTTTTGTTAATTCTATAGGTTTCGCCCCACATATTGATTATATTTGAGTCAATTTTTTGTTTGTTCTTATATATACATCTATTGCATTATAACCATTCACTATCTGCCGATTAAAAACTATGGTGACAATATGAAGAATAAGAGTTCAGAAACGAAAGATCTGGGTAATTTATTAACGGCACCGGCACCTTTTGAAATGGATCTGCCCTGGGGAAATTATAATTTCTCCAAACGTTTCTATGATATCGTTCATGATTGGGGTATTCCAACCGAAAAAGAAGTTGCCTTCATAAAAAGTTATATCAAATCTAATGATTATAAAATACTCGATTTAACTTGCGGCGGCGGGCGTCATGCCCTCGGTCTGGCCGCATACGGGTACAATATTACAGCAATAGATATCGGCGGCTATCCGGTCGACCGGGCGCAACGGATTGCTGAGGAAAATGGTTATAAAATTGATTTTATTCGGGGCGATGTCAGAGAAATAAATTATTCAAACGAATTTGACCTGGCCTTTTTAATCTGTGGGCAACTGGGACATTTTTCTCCTGATGATGCTTTAAAAATATTTAAAAACAGTTCTCGGGCATTGACAAAAGGTGGGACTTTGATCGCTCACCTTCCGGTTTTTGGACCGTCTGACACAGAAAATAGTGTCCATTGGTATCGGGAAAAAGAACCGTTTTATTTTTCTCATCCGTCAGTTGTGCACCGAGAACAGTATTATTATGCCGACCAAAGGATCAAACTAATTCGCGATTTTGCCATTGATTCGACAACCAGAGAAAACCGGCTTTTTGGGATTTCGGAGAAAAATTATATCCCTGAGGAAATAATCAACTTTGGAACAGAAAGCGGTTTTAGGCTACTGGAGATTTTTGGCAGCTATGACAGCGATCCCCTATCATCAGATTCTCAGAACAATATCTACGTTTTCAGTAAAAAATAAGCGACTTTTGGCCGATATTCCACATAAACATAAAAGATATCTGAATATTTTCACTTGCTTTCTGGGGAACTTTTATTATTATAGTTAGTTGAAAAGAATTGATGGAACAGCGTTTAAAGGAATTCGAGATATGAAAAAAGAAATTCATCCCAAATATAACGAGACAACAGTAAGTTGTGCGTGTGGGAATGTATTTGAAACAAGATCCACCATAAAAGATATCAGGGTGGAAATTTGTTCAAATTGTCATCCGTTTATAACCGGACGCCAGAAACTGATTGATACTGCTGGCAGGGTTGATCGTTATCGCAGAAAATACGGTCTTGATAAAAAGGACGACAAGAAGTAATAAATTAGTAATATTTATTTATAGGCTGGGCAAATTTGTTCTTCCTATTTAAAGGACTATACGTATATTATTATGATACAGGAATAGTCCTTTTAACTTGTACAGCATTTTAGCGAGGTATACATGCCCGATTTGGCAGTTGGCGGTCAGGCCGTAATAGAAGGTGTTATGATGAGGTCGAACGATAGAATTTCGACCGCGGTTCGTTTACCTTCCGGTGAGATAGTCGTAAAGACAAGTAACTATATATCTAAAACTAAGGCGGCCAAAATATTTAGTTGGCCGATTATCCGAGGTGTCATAACCTTTGCTGAGATGATGATAATCGGTATTAAAACTCTAAATTTCTCGGCCGATATTGCTGTTCGCGAGATCGAAAAAGAAGAAGCCAAGGCTCAGGGTAAAGAGTATGAGGAAAAAGATAAGAAAACCAGCAATTTGGTTTTAATTGGAACCGCCATCTTTGCGGTTGCTCTCGGTATCCTTATATTTTTCTTTTTACCATTGGCAATTTCCACCTGGTTTAATGTTGATAAAGATGCAATAGCTTTTAATCTTGTGGCCGGTTTAATCCGGGTCACTCTATTTTTAGTGTATGTCTGGGCAATCTCATTTTTTGGAGAGTTCAAGCGCGTTTTTCAATACCATGGCGCCGAACATAAATCTATTTACGCTTATGAAAATGGTGATGATTTGACTGTTGAAAATGTCGGACGTTTTTCGACCCTGCATCCGCGCTGTGGAACAAGTTTTATCCTGATCGTGGCACTTTTTGCGATGTTGGTTTATTCAATATCGGATACATCATATTTTTTAATTACCGGCGAATCACCCACTCTTATAAAACGATTTTTGATTCATTTTTCGCTTCTGCCTCTGGTGGCGGGAAGTTCTTATGAACTCCTAAAGTTGTCCGGTAAAACCCGCGATAATGCTATCACGAAGTTTCTTATCAAGCCGGGGCTTTGGTTACAGCGGATTACAACTCGTGAACCATCGCCGGAGCAGATGGAAGTTGCCATCGTTGCTTTGGAATCGGCACTGGGAGTGACCGAATCGCATTTAGATGTCAAAAGAACTTGCCTTTAGTTTCTTAATATTTTTATTTACCCTTGTGAGGAATTGTGTATGGCTATGGAAGTAAATGAAATAATAGATAATTTTGAAAAGCGTCTTGAAGAGCTCAATTCTGAGTTGATCGATCAGGCGATTTTAACAGATCAGTCGCGCTTGAAATATCTTTCCCGAGAGAGAAGCCATATCGAAACAATCCTCAAAACTGGAAGAATCTATAAAGAATGTCAGAAAAATATTAATGGCGCCAATGACATCTTAAATGAATCCAACGATACCGAATTAATTGAAATGGCCAGAGAAGAATTAGCAGAAGCAACCGCAACTTTGGAAAAAACAAAGGAAGAACTGGATCGTCTGCTGGCACCGCGAGACCCGAATGATGTCAAAAATGCCATGATTGAAATCAGAGCCGGAACCGGCGGCGATGAAGCTGCTATCTTTGCGGCCGATTTATATCGGATGTATAGCAGATTCAGCGAAAATCAAGGCTGGAAAATTGAAACCTTATCGTCAAACCCAACCGGTGTTGGCGGTCTGAAAGAAGTTATATTTCTTGTAAACGGCGATTTTGCTTATGGTCAATTAAAATATGAATCAGGAGTACATCGTGTTCAGCGCGTTCCCCAAACAGAATCACAGGGACGCATTCATACCTCGGCGGCAACTGTCGTGGTATTATTAGAGGCTGAGGATGTAGATATTCAAATAAATGAAAATGATCTAAAAATAGATGTGTTCCGATCCTCCGGGCCAGGCGGTCAATCGGTCAATACAACCGATTCGGCAGTTCGTATAACATATTTGCCGACCAACCTGGTTGTTACCTGCCAGGATGAAAAATCGCAACACAAAAATAAGGCCAAAGCTATGCGGGTCCTGCGCGCTCGACTATTGGATCAAGCGACTGAAGAGCATAATAAGGATATGGCGTTGGAGAGACGAGCCCTGGTTTCCAGTGGTGATCGTTCGGCCAAAATTCGGACATATAATTTCCCTCAATCGCGGGTTACCGATCATCGTATTGGTCTGACGCTACATCGCCTTGATGCCATTCTGGAAGGTGATCTCAGCGACATAATTGCCGCTTTAAAAAAACATGAGCGGGAGACAAAACTCGAAGCAGCCAGTAAAATGTGATAATCCGCATCTGTAACACTCTCATTGATCTTAAAAAGCTTGAAGACGTTCTCGGTTTCCCAATTCACCTTGACAAATTTTGTATTTTTGCTATCTTGATGAGGCATAGTTTACTGCATATTGTATAATAATTTTATACAAATCGAATAAGCGAAAGGGGAATTTATACACAATAGCTAATGAAATAAAAGTTAAGGCTGATTTTGCAATACGGAGGACAATTATGTTAAACAGCTTTAAAACAAATTGGCTGAATGGTAAGTTTCTTTTTGGGGTTTTTACTTTACTAATCTGTTTTGCTTTTCACTCAACTGTCGCACAGGCTGCCGATGTTATTCCCTATTCAATCAAAATTGAAAGCCGGACCAATGCTCTACCTGGTGACACGATAACTCTCAATGTTATAAAAACCGACGGTACCGAGATGGCATACGGTTTTGATTTTATGATCGGCTTTGATCAATCAAAATTATCTAACCCAACCATCAGTTATGGAGAACTATTTATTGTCCCGGGCGATTTTGAGTGGGAACTACTGGCTCTGGATGATGGCCCTTTTCCGGAATGCGGGCAAGGCGGATGTCCATCAGGATTAATCGAATTGATTTCAATGGCGGATACCGATAATGGAATCCACCACCCGATAAAGGATCCGGAAACCGGTAAAATAAAGGTAATCCCTAATAATACAGTTTTATTCTCAATAAATTTTCAAATTGCAGATTATTTGGACCCGACCGAACCGTATGTTCCGGTATTCTTCTTCTGGACATTATGTTCAGACAATCAGGTCGCATTTGCATATGATTACGACGGACCTTATGATGTCAGATCAGCCTTTTCCCGCCTTGTTATGGATAGTGATGGCTTGCCCGGATGGATCAATATAACCGATTATAATTCGCAATTCCCCACCAATCAGGGAGCTCCGGAGGAGTGCATTTTGTTAAATATGACTGGTATGTCAGAACGCTTATGCGACTTTTTTAATGGTGGTGTAAGCTGGGGATGCAGCGACGTCAATTCGGATGGCAGGATAAACATCCTCGATATAATCTTTCTAATTAACCTGAAATATAAAAATGGACCATTGCCCAATATTGAAGAATACGGTGATTTGAATAATGATACTTCAATTGATATTTTAGATATAGTATATCTATTAAATTATATTTACAAAAATGGACCTCAACCAGATTGCCCGCAACCATGATAGAAGTAATCGTTATAATTTATGATAGTACTTCATCTATCAAATTAATGCAGCGCATATACGCACCCATCCAAGTTGGAAAAATAAACAACGCCATTGAGAACAACCGGAGCAGATATAATTCCCTGATCGGTTTTAAAAAACCACAGTTGTTCTGATGTTTTAGCGTCAATAGCATATAAATAACCACTATAAGTTCCAAAATATAATACTCCGTCGGCTATTATCGGCGATGAATCAATAGGATGTCCATCGGCCCGATATGACCATTTTTCTACTCCTGATAAGGCATAGATGGCATAACAATACCCACTCTTACATGTAAAATAGACAACTCCATCACAGACAGCCGGAGAACTGTCTACTTTCCCCTTTGCCCGGAATTTCCACTTTAGATTCCCTGAAGCGGCATCGATGGCATAAAGTGACCCATCTCGACTTCCAATATATACGATACCTTCAGAAACAGAGGGCGAGCTGGCTATTGCAGCTCCGGCTATATAGCTCCATTTCTCCTTGCCGGTTTTGCAATCAAGAGCGTGAATAATGGCATCGCTGCCTCCAAAATATAACATACCCTCAAAGAGGGCGGGCGAAGATTGTATTTTACCATAGGTTTCTTTTTTCCATATTGGCTTGCCAGTATTTATGTTTAGAGCATAGAGATATAAATCATCACTGCCAAAATAAACTATGCTATCAGAAACCAGTGGTGAAGATATAATCTTATCACGCGTGGCAAAATTCCAAAGTTCCTCTCCGGTATTAATGTCAAGAGCGTAAAATATTGAATCCTCGCTTCCAAAACAGACAATTCCCGAAGAAACGGAGGGGGATGATTTAATTTGCTTTCCTGCCTTAAATTCCCAAATCATCTCACCATTAGAAATATTAACCGCATAAAACGTACCACCACCCGAACCAAAATAAGCAACACTATCTTTTACGGCCGGACTTGATTCGCCGGCTCTTTTCAAAGCAGTCTCAAATTTCCATTTAACACCATTAAAACTCTTTAATCCTGGCGTATTATAAAATCCAGAATGGATAATATCACCGCGAAACATTGGCGAATCTGATGTTTTCTGATTTGTTTCCAATGATTGACCAAAAGCAGAAACTGAAATTATCAATACCGCAACTAAAAGCGCGATTGTTAGGATGTAGAATTTCAATTTTTTCTCCCTATATCAATAATGATATAATATTTAACACTTATACACCAAAATAACAATATTTCTCCAAAACGGCAAGCGCTACGTGCTTAATGAATAGATAAATAAATGCAGCAATGCGATGGATAAGTCACCCAAAATATACGAATCAATAATACGTTGAGTTAAGCAGTGCCATTCTATTTAAGAAGAATCATTTTCCTGCTCAATTTTGTCCCGTCAGTATTTAATTGATAGAAATAAATACCGGAAGCGACCTCATTGCCGTCAAGATCTGTCCCCTTCCAGTTGACCTGATGCAAACCAGCGCTCAGACGTTCGTCTTTTAGGGTGATAACTTTTTGTCCGGCAATATTATAAATTTCCAAAACAACATCATCGGCTCGTTCCAGATAAAACCGGATATTTGTTGATGGATTAAACGGATTGGGATAATTCTGGAATAATACAAATTTGGCAGGAAGCTTAACTTCCGTTGGAAAATCGGTCGGTTGCCTATTGACAAGCAACGATATATCATCAGAATTTTCATTGGCCGTCAGCAGATCAGGAACATCGTCGCCGGTAAAATCACAGGCCAGAATTGCCGCCGGCTTGTCACCGGCAGGAAAAGTTATGGGAGAAGTAAAATGTCCTCCGATATTATATAAAACGGAGATGTTATCGGTATTCTTATTTGATACCGCCAGATCAATATCTCCATCGCCTTCAAAATCAGCACCAATAACTGATGAGGGCATAAACCCTACCGCAAAGCTAGATTTAGTTGAGAAATGGCCGATACCATCATTGTCAAGTAATTCCAAACTATTTGTACCTGAATTTATCACGGCCAGATCAATATCACCATCACGGTCAAAATCAGCGTAAAAAAGCGAATTAGGAAGACTATCAACTGCCGTCATACTAATTGAGCCAAATGTACCATCACCATTATTAAGCATAACACCTATATAATTGTTATAAAAGTCGGCAAAGTTCAAATCAATCGCGCCGTCATTATCAATATCAGCGGCAATAAGCGCAAATACGCTGCTTATAAAGAGGTACTTTACCGGTTCGGCAAATGTCCCATCACCATTATTGGTAAGGATTGATATATAAGTTGCATTATATTTATTAAAATGCCCCACCGCCAAATCAATATCCCCGTCACAATCAAAATCAGCACTTGTCATACAAAATGGGGAATCATAAACCGAATATTTCGATTGATAAGAAAAACTCCCACTGCCGTTGTTCAGTAAAACTGTAATAGTGTTGGTAGATCGATTAACCACAGCTAAATCAGGATAACTATCACCGTTTAAATCGGCGGTAACTATCGCTGTCGGCTCCTCATCTACATCAATCTCAATTTGCGAGTCAAAGGTACCATCGCCATTGTTCATCCTTATTAATATATTATCCGAATTAAAATTGGCGGAAGCAAAATCGTTATCACCATCCCGGTCAAAATCGGCGGCGCAGATCGAGTATGGAAAATCACCGGCAGGTATTGTTTCCAGTGGTGCCAGGAAAATTCCAGGACCGGTTGCCTGGGCAATTGTGAACGACCAGGCAAAGGTCGTCTTAAGCGGAAAACCATCAGACGAGCGAATTGCATCGGTAAGAACAACCGTTACTTTTTCTCCTGCTTTAAATGGACTGGTAGAATAGAAAAATGCTTCGTGTGCCGTCTCATTATATTCAACCGTTCCCTGATAACGGCCCTGTAAGTTTCCGGTAACAACCATGGTTGCATTATTAATGGTTTCTGCTTCAATAGAGATATTAAACCTGACAGAGATATCTGAGCTGGATGAAGCGCCAAATTCATTTAATCCCGGAGAAGTGATCAGAATATCATTCGCCTCGCAAACATCGCCGATATTGTCACCATCGGCATCATTTTGTGCAGGATTATAATTATCGGGACAATTGTCAATGTCACCACAAACATCATCACCATCAATGTCATTCTCGGGATCGAAAGGACATTCATCACAGGCATCGCCTAAACCGTCGCCATCAGAATCTACCTGGTTGGCATTACCTATTGAAACGCAGTTATCACAAAAATCGCCGACACCATCAAAATCAGCATCAGCCTGATCCTCATTTGAAATCTCAGAGCAATTATCTTCATTGGCACAAAAACTATCACCGTCGATATCATTATCAAAATCCAATGGACATTCATCGCAGATGTCGCCTATAAAATCGCCATCACTATCAGTCTGATCTGCACCATAAGTACCGGGACAGTTATCCCTGATATCGTTGATTCCATCACCATCAGTGTCGATAGTGGTTAATCCTTTGATACAGAAGTTAGAATTGTTGTCATAATCATACAAATCAAGCCAGTTGTCTCCGCTGAAATAATAGCTTTCGCCCGGGTTGGCATCCGATTCAACAATTGCCCTATATTGTGCCCCAAGCAGGACCGGAATATCTGAGGTTCGGTCAAAGGCCATACCACCGGCAGAAAGAGAAAGATAAATATAGAAATCATCATCCTGAGTTAATTCAACCGGCAAGTCAAATTCAATGGTATGAAATCCGATATAATCAATAGTCCCTGATTTTGTTACCAGCTCATTTTGTAATTGGCCCGATTCATAGTTATCATAAATTTTGACCGTGTACTCGACCGCCTCGACCGCCGTATAAAAACTGACCGCTTGAAGCTGTTCATCCTGCTCAGCAATAAAAGCATTAAACGCCTCAGTACAACCTTGTTTTGTATCGCGCCAGCCATGATAATCATGGTAATAAACATTGTCATAGATCATCGGTTCGACATCCTGGAATGATACCGCTCCCATTTCCGGATGCCGGGTTGCATGTTTATCATAATATGATATCCAGAAATAACCGTTATCCCCCCAATATTGCCCCCAGCTATTTTTACATAACCAGGCTCCCGGTGCCGGTGCTTTGGTATCTTTTTTATCATCCCAGCCAACTATGGTTACAGCATGTTTTGGATCATTTCCGTCCTTACTAGGCTGATAAAATGAATTATTGACATCATCATAATAATAATTGACCCAAAAAAAAGCGGTGGAAATCGCC
>JAQBFG010000028.1:0-11591 GCA_032123495.1 Candidatus Zixiibacteriota bacterium
CATCATCAAACAGACGATATAAATTTTGACTCCGCACCTAACAATTTATCAGAAAAAGAAATAATAATTCTTGCCTCAATTATCGAGGCCGAGGCACAGGATAGTTCAGAGCTGGGGAAGATATCATCGGTATATAACAATCGTCTGACCAAAAGGATGCGGCTGCAGGCTGACCCGACTGTTATTTATGCCAAAGGCGGAATGACCCGGCCATTATGGACCCGCGATCTTGAGTATGATTCACCATATAATACATATCAAAATTATGGACTTCCACCCGGACCGATTAATTCGCCCGGATTGGCGGCGATCAAGGCGGCGCTGAATCCTGAAACGACCGATTATTTATATTTCGTGGCTGATGGTACAGGCGGGCATTATTTTTCAAAGACACTTCAAGAGCATAATCGGGCACGTAATAATATTAAGAAATCAAATGGAAAATAGGGTAAGCAGTTTAGCTACAGCTTGACGGCATTCTCTTAATCATATTTTTGCTGAAATTCTCAAGAATCTCATCCATCGATCCATTCTGAAAAGATATGAAAGCATCCTGATTCGGTGAGGATAAACAGATCAAGCCGCATTTTGAACCGTTTTGGCCAATTGGCAATATGGCAAGAGATCGAGCGTCATTATCTTTTAATATTTTTTCTTCAATAAAGTTACCGTCTAATTTTTGTGGATGATGCTTAATATAGAAATGGCCATCTGCAAAAACTTTGTATAGCAAAGAATTAGTTTCTGGAAGAGTCAGAGTCAGACCCTTACGGACCCCTTTTTCTCCCTTCATGGCGATCACTTTCAGTTTGTTGTCCTGTTTTGAAAACACGATAAGCGAGGATTGCGATATCGGAAAAAACCTATTCAATTTTTTGGTGAACAAAAAGAATAGTTTATATATATCAGTCGGTTTGGATAACATCGCCTTCAGCGATTGAAGAACGCTGCGTGAGATGCCATTATTGGTGTCTGTTAGTTGCGAATCCAATGTATTTCTCTCTTGCTTACTCTTGGTTGAAACCGTTCCCACTATCTATCCTTTATACGCATCAGCCGATTGGCAGGCCCTCTTTTTTTTCAATATTATATTTTTTAATTTTGCGCCATAATGTAGTTCGACCGATTCCAAGTTGTGATGCGGTCTTGGTAAAATTCCAATCATTGGCACTAAGAGAGTTTTCTATTCTATTTTTGAGACTGTCTTCAAGAGTTCCGTTTCCGGTATTATGAATCACCAAATTATTATCAACCTCTTCGGATGCCTGTCTGGAAGTGATAAAAATTACATCTCTGGCTTGAATACGCTGGTTTTGCGATAGCGCAATTGCTCTTTTAATTGTGTTTTCCAGTTCGCGAACATTTCCGGGCCAATGATGAGTCAAAAGTTTTTCCAAAGCATCAGATGTAATAGTTATCTGGGTTCCTTCGATTTTTGAGTTTTCTAACCTGAGAAAATGCTCAGTTAATACCGGGATATCATCGATTCTTTCTTTTAGCCCCGGGATTTTTATCGGAAGAACATTCAACCGATAGTACAGATCTTCACGGAAAGTTCCCTCTTTTACCATTTCACCGAGATTTCTATTGGTGGCGGCAATGATACGGACATCGATTTTTTGCGATGTTGTCGAACCAACCGGTCTGATTTCTGATTCCTGGATAACCCGTAGTATTTTGGCCTGAAGTGCGAACGGCATGTCGCCGACTTCATCGAGAAAAACGGTCCCGAGATTGGCTTCTTCAAAAAGTCCTTTGCGGGTATTGTAGGCCGAAGTAAACGATCCTTTGATATGCCCAAAAAATTCCGATTCGAGCAGGTTCTCAGGAATCGAAGTACACTCGATCGTTACAAATTTATGTTTTCTTCGTTCGGAATGATAATGAATAGCTTTTGACAATATTTCTTTTCCGGTACCGGAATCACCGGTGATCAAAACGGCGATATCGGTTCCAGCGACTCGATTGGCGAGATGTTTTAGCTGTTCCATTGCCGGTGAGACGCCAACCAGACTATCAAACCCATATTTCCATGCGATCTCTTCTCGCAGGACATGGAGCTCTTCGATCATGTTTTTATTTTCAAGCGCCCGTTCGACCAGAATAAGAAGTTCTTCATTTTTGAATGGTTTGGCGATGTAATCATAAGCTCCCTGACGCATCGCATCAACTGCATTTTTTATCGATCCATAAGCGGTCAGAATAATCACCGCAATTTGTGGATAAATTTCTCTGGCCCGACGAAGAAGTTCAATCCCGGTACCGTCATTCATCTTTAAATCGGTGATAATCAATTCGACCTTTTGTTCATTTAGAATATTGGCGGCCTCCTTGACACCTACTGCAGGAATAACTTCATAATTGTGTCGCTTAAGAGTGATCTCAACCGTTGTGCGGAAAGCGAGATCATCGTCAACCAATAATATTTTCGGTAAAATGTTAGTTATATTGTTGTTCACTTTCGTGATTTCTCCATACTAATATGGTGAGTTGGGTGAGTGAGGGTGGGCAGGATAATTTTTGTAATCATACCCATGTTAATATCAAGCTCGGTTTTTATTGAACCATCATGAAGTGAGATAATTTTGGAAGCAATAGAAAGGCCCAACCCGATTTTGTTAGGTTTAAGTGAGATGTACGGTTCAGTTATATCGAGCGATTTATTATCAAGGGTGTCATACATCTGGTCGGTGAGTTTGTTTATAATCGTTATCGTTGTTTTATCAGTTTGTTTTATATCGACAGTAATATCTTGACCCGTCTCAAATCCGTTTTGAATGATTTCATCGAGGGCGGTTTTTAATAGAACGGTATCACCAAAGACAAGACAGTTATTATTATCATCTGACTGAAAAGTCACTTCAACAGATTGATCAAACTTCTCCTTATTGCTAGCGATAACTTCTTTTATGATTTCCATCAAATCAAACTGTTTAAATTCCGGATCCTCAAGCTCTACTAATTGCCTGGTGCGGATCATCATTTGATCGATAAACTCAGTTTCCGACTGAATTATTCCGGCCAGAATAATATCGTCTTCAGCTATAATACTTCCTGCCTGAAGAGCCAATTGACTGGAGGCTGTCTGTAATGAACCGAGTTTGTTTTTTATTCGATGCGTAAAACATCGAAACAGCCTGTTATACTCCAGTTCTTTTCCAGCATTGTTACTCTCGGGAAGCTCAAATGAAAATAGCAGATATTCAAACCGGCTAAGTTTAAACCGTGTTATCTTTAGATTTTTGATTTGATTGTCGAAGGTTGTATCGTTTTTTTCGGAGATTTGTCCATGCTGAATTTTGCGAAAAATCGATTCAGCCAGATTATCATTGTTTTGGCCAGTGCCGGTTGGAAGACGTTTACCGATTACTTCATTACTATCGCAGCTGACCAGATATCGGTAAGAATCTCGGTCGCTCAGAAAATTCGTCACGGCACGTGATTTGGACAGGTCGGTGTACAGTTCACGGAGAGTCCCGAGAAGATCATAATAAGACTCTTTTTGTACTGTGCTGTTACCATACGACGGATCATATAGAACTGCTGCAGCAATGTTTTTGCCGTTTTTATTTAAACCAAGTGATGCCGCGCACAAACTTTGCCTCGCTCTGTTTCCCAAATTGTTCGGCTCTGTCTGCTGGCAAAATATTCCGGTGGTGGAATGTTTGACCGTGTCGATGATGGTCTCAACCGGGATAGTGGTACAATTTTCCGGATGAATAAATTTGTCGCTGCCAATCAAAAAAATCTGAGCGTTATCATTCACAAGTGAATTTAGATAATTTCGCGGTTTATCAAGCAGGGGAAACCCAATATATAGATTCAATGATAAATTAAACAGTTTCCCGCCATCATATATTTTGGGTTTCGGCAGGTTATTATTTTGCAGTCTATTTATATTTTTTACAGTATAGGAATTATCCGTCATAAATATATCCGCCTGTTTCATATTGACACATCCTTATAATGTATCGGCGGAGAGACGAAAAAGCTTAGCAGATATAGCGATAGTTTATGTCAGAATAGAAAAAATATCAGAAAATGATAAAAACCATTTCGCCCTGAAACAGGTATCACCTGAAACAGGTGAAATCGTTATAAATCATAATAATTACTTTATAAAAGCAATCTTACTTAGAACAATGCGAGAGATCATGTTTTGCGAACGGGCCGTCTTTATATTTGAAATTAATTAAAGATACTACATCCAGTATATTAATGGCCCCATCCAGATCCCAGTCTGCCGAGGGAGGATACTCTGGCGCCGGACCATCTTTGTATTTATAATTTATAATAAACACAATATCTAATATATCTATGTTTCCATCGCCATTTGGATCGTGATAGCTCCAACAGCCAGCACCAAGTTCTTGTATAAAATTACATTGATCATAACGACCGATGCAGTCTGTTGCGGTAATATTAAACTCATATACAGCTCCATAATCCAATGGACATGGTCTGAATGAAAAAATATTATCATGCATTTCAATATCACCATGTGGCCAAGTTATTGTTTGCCCATTATTTGGTTGGACTAGCACAGATGCCGAGTATGTCCAGGATATCGCCCCGCTGCTTAAATCGAGTACCTCAAATTTTGCTGTTGCTGTATGACCAAGAGGAGCAGGCAATGTCATACCGCAGTCACCTGATATAATTGGGGCTTCCCCCGCAGTAACTGTTAGGGTTGATGTATAAAGTGCAACATCGGGATAGACATATCCCTGAGTGTCGTCTTCAAGGTAAAAGCTGACCGTATGGGTCAGGTCATCTGTTACCCATGAACAAGGAGGGTCAAAAGTCCAGTGAATTTGATCTTTCAATTCAGAGAGCGTAACCGAACCAATTGGGTCGCCATATTCATCAACCCCGCCGGCATTGGAAATTGGGTCACTGACAGGATTGTAGATATTAAATGTTACATCAAAAGGAACATTATAAATAGTTATTAAATTTATTGGAACGTTTTCAATCTCTGCCTGAAAGTCAACGGCATAAGTCGGAACAAATCTAATAATAAGAATTAGCAGCCCCAACAAAAAAAATAATCTTTTCATACTTTCCTCCCAGCTAGGTAGTATAAAAAATAAGATATAATTTCAGATTTTCTGCTCTTTTTTCTTATTATTCGCCGTCGTGATTTAAATATGCGGACACTATGATAATTTAGGCCTTTAGGCTATTTTTGTCAAGTACTAAATATCTATGTGAAATATTAGAGAAATGGCGGAAATCGCTTGTAGCTCTTTATTTTGCGGGAGGTGGAGGGCAGTTGGGTGCGGGGCTGCCTTTATACCTGTAATTAATTATATAAATAACATCAAGAATATTGATATCATTGTCATTATTGACATCACAAAGTTCCAATTGCAGCGGAGGAGGGCCTGCTTTGTATTTGTAATTTATAATATAGATAACATCCAAAATATTTATACCGCCATCGAGATTGGCATCACCGCAAGGCGAGGATGCAAATTGAAAACAGTATGGTCCGCCAAAATTCTGCGAAGCCGAAAAAAGCCAGTCATATCTGCTGTCGGAAACCTCGCCAACCGAATCGATACAGACTGAACCGGTATCGCCATCATTGAGTGCGACCTTGAGATGAAACTCCAGATAAGTCGTCAATTGATCCATCTCCGGAAGCCAGCCAGTAATGGATGAACCGATGCAACTGACGACAGTATGATTCATCGTATCGGGAAGGTTACCGTCCCAACTCCAGCTGTAAATTGCATTCATTGTGACCCAGATGCCGCCGCCCATCTCAAAGCCGTTGGTGCGGACAATTGATGGTTCCACCAAACCTCCTGATTCCACCCAGGTCACCGATGATAAATCACCGGTACCGTACACTCTCAGAGGCATACTGTAGGCGCACCATTCGAAACCGTCGTTGTTGGCCATCTGAAACTGAATCGTGATGTTCTGATTGGTTTCGTAGAAATACTGAGCATAACCGGGATGGAAAAACTCAAATTCAGGATCGATCATCATGTTGAATTCAATTGCCAACACCGGGCCAGACAGACAAAACAAAACTACAAACCCAAAAATCGCTATTTTAAAACAGTTCCAAATCATAATTACCTTATCGGCACGAATTTCAAACACTCACTATTTATACGGCAAGTTGTATATAATTTATTACTCGGTTGACGGCACATTTATCTAAACCGATGAAACTCAAAATGTAGTATTTACTCAGGTAGAAAATTTATCTAGTTTTTCTCTCAAACTTCTATTTTTTTGACAGTTTGCAGCTATCACAAAACAATCGGGTCTGGTCCATCTTTATAAATAAAGTTTATCAAATAGATAACATCGAGGATATTTATCGCCCCATCACCGTTAACATTGGCAACATACGGCGGGATCGCCTCCGGTCCATCCTTATAAATATAATTTATAATGTAGATAACATCGAGAATATTGATAGCATCGTCATTATTGGCATCACCATAAATTCCGGGAAAAGAGACAGACCCGGCTTTTGACGCCGGATTATATTCCAAACCGTTATTGTTATTTTTGAATAAAGGATAGATTGAGCCGATATTACTGGTCGAAATAGTGGCTGATTGGTCTCCTGAGCCTGATAATATGGTAAAATAGGTTTTCAGCAGAAGACCATGTCCCGGTTCAAGAAATGAGCCATTCTCCATAAATTCAAACTTCAGGAAACCAGAACCGATTGAACCGCCACTAAGTAATAAATCTTCGGTGCGACAGCCAGCAGTTGAGCAAGAATCGTATTTTAACCCAATTCCTCCGGAGTAAGAAACAGGTATTACAATTTTGCTAACCGGGATAGTATTATTGCCAAAAATCGGGATTTCAACGATATCTCCTATTTCTCCAAAACCGATACCTGCCGAAATTGTATCGGCGGTAACGATTATATATTCCGGTCTGGTGGACGAATAGAATTCACCGTCGGTTTCAATGTCAACCGTTAGATTAAAAATCCCGGCAGAATTATATGTATGCTGGGTTGCGGGATAATCTCCGGATACTGTACTGCCGTCACCAAAATTCCAATTCCAGTTATCAACTTCATAGTCGGTCTCGGTGGTTAGATTAACCTCAAACGGCGCCGTTCCAAAAGTTGCATCAGAAAATGGCCAGACCCGGCGAGGTTCAATATTATAAACATAAAATTCCTCAGAAAGAGCGCAGCCATCCCATGTACAATAAAGATTATCGATGGCGAACCAGACATTTGCCGGTCCACCCCAGCCATAATTCAAATGATAATATTTTATTCCGGCCTCTTCCATATAGCCGTCGCCAACAACCGAATGGATATATATTCTATACTGTATTGGCCGGCCGGCATCAATTTCTTCTTTAATCGTATAATACCATTCATCAGCGTTGGCATAAGCAATCCGATTTCGCATGCTTAAGGTCGGCTTATATTTAAAATATTTGGGTAAAGCCGAAATTACGTCGACGACATTTGCACCTGAACCGCAGACACCGTAGTCCATTCTTAAAGAAATTCCAATTTCATAGCACAGGTTGGCTATATTTTCGATAACATCGTCATATATATATGGATCAGTAAAATCGGCCGATAATCCCATTCCACTGGTCGATGTGTCGCATGAATTATCGCCGCCCCAAGAATAGGTATAGCTGCCGTCACCTGTTATTGGCCATTGCCAGAAATTGACTATCTGAGCAGTCGCAGTTGCAACACAGCCGATAGCTGTATGTTGGTCACCATAACCGAGCGGACAATACATATCATAAGGGCTTCGCTGGTGCCATTCAGTGTTTAGAAGCGGACCAGCAGATTCTGATCGTTCTACCAATGATCCGCTTGTCAGCTCTACTGTAAATTCTTTCTGGTCAAGTGTATATTTATCCCATAAATCTCTATCCCTTTGCCCCGGTGAAATCTCACCAACTTTTGGCATAACGGCGTCAATATCTCCATAAGCCTCGGCAAAATTAATAGTTCGATTATTTAAAACTTCACTTATAAGAGACCGCAACCCCTGATTCTGTTCAGGACCAAGAACATATTTATCGGAGTAGGCCATAATCGGCGGCAGCCCCTTTAAAGCCGGAACTGCCACAAAACCGTCGGGAGATAAATTATATACACGGCCCAGCAACAAACCGCCTTCTTCAATATTTTCGATATTGATAATCTGTCGATTATTGGCTCCCCGCCAGTTCTGATCGATATTTGTTTTTAACTGCAGCCAGTTTTGACAAACATTATCCATTTCAGAGATAGTGGCCATCTCGGCCAGCGTTATTTGAGCTGAAAATAGCATAATTGTCAGAACAAATATGCCTGCTAATATTCTGAAAATGTTAAATTTTTCTTGATTATGACGCACTTCGTTTTCCTCTCGGGCATTGAGTTGAAGAAAGTAATAGTTTCCCAATATAATATGTTGTTGTTATCTGACGGTTATATCACTCAAATGTTTAATACTATTTCGACTTTCCCGTTAATTTACTGATATTTTGCTATTTTAATAAAAAGACCAAATATCAATTTTAAAATTACATAAAAAACTTGACTGACCGTTTGAGCTTAGGTATCTTCACCTGTGCCTGTAATAAAAGATGACATACATCGGGTCATTTGCCCGATTAATTCAAATCTTACCGGGCCAACAACCCTCTCTAAAAACGTAGCTTCAACAATCGGACTTTCTTGTGGGACGAATGAACATGAAAACTAAAGTTCTGGCGATAATTCCAGCTCGTTTATCATCGAAACGATTTCCACGAAAAGTATTACATGAAATTAATGGAAAATCGATATTAGAGCTTCTGTATTTTGAATTAAAAAAGGCTAAATTGATTAACAGGGTTGTTGTTGCTACCGATTCCGATGAAGTTATCAAAGCTGTTGCTCGATTTGGCGGTGAGGCTGTTAAAACCTCGAAAAAGCATCAAACCGGTTCGGATCGGGCTGCCGAAGTTGCCGCAAAGCTTGGCGGTGATATTATTATTAATATTCAGGCAGATAATCTTGGAGTAAAAGCGGCCGATTGCAACAAAGTTATTTCCGAAATGATAGCCGACAAGAGTATAAAATATGTTACCTTTGCAAAAAGAATTGAAACTGAAGATGAACTGTATGATCCGAACCGTGTCAAAGTAATATTCAACCGTGAAAAAGAGGCACTCTGGTTTTCGAGATACCCGCTTCCGTTTCTTCAGGGTGAAAACGGTATACGAGTTGATAAGTTTAAATATTATTATCATATTGGGATATATTTTTATAGAAAAGAAGCTCTGAAAAATTTCGCGGCCAGCAGAAGAACTCCTTTGGAGATAGCCGAATCGCTGGAACAGTTGCGTATTTTAGAAAAGGGCGATAAGATAAAAATATTTGAATTAAAGCGAAATATCTGGTCTATTGACTCACCGGATGATTTGAAGAAAACTGGTAAGTTTTTATAATAAATGGAGTGTGATGTGAGCGAGAAAAGAGTTAAATATATTTTTGTGACCGGAGGAGTTGTTTCGGCTCTCGGCAAAGGGATTGCCTCGGCCTCAATTGGGTTGCTGTTGAAAAAGCGCGGTCTTAAAGTTAATATTATTAAGTGCGACCCGTATATCAATGTTGATCCGGGAACAATGAATCCGTTTCAGCATGGCGAAGTTTATGTTCTCGATGACGGTTCTGAAACCGATCTCGATTTGGGTCATTATGAACGGTTTTTGCAGCGGGATATGACCCGTGATAATAATGTCACCAACGGCCAGGTTTATCATACCGTTATCAATCGTGAACGTCGTGGCGATTATCTGGGAGCAACGGTGCAGGTTATCCCGCATATCACCGAAGAAATCAAAGTAAATATCCGCCGTCCGGCCAAAGCCGAGGATGAACCTGATGTTGTTATTGTTGAGATAGGTGGTACTGTCGGCGATATTGAGGGTCAGACATTTTTGGAATCGATTCGTCAGATGGCTCTGGAGCATGAACCGGAGGATACCCTGTTTGTTCATCTAACGCTGGTTCCGTATATCGAAACGGCCGGGGAGATGAAAACCAAACCGACGCAGCATTCGGTAAAAGCGCTACGTGAAATCGGTATTCAGCCAAGAATACTTCTGTGCCGCGCGACCAAACCGCTTGATGAATCAATCCGTAAAAAAATCGGTCTGTTTTGTAATGTCCCATCCAGTCATGTAATCACGGCGGTCGATTGCGAAACTATTTATGAAGTCCCGCTTCTGTTCCATGAGAAGAAGCTTGATGAGTATATTTGCAAGCATTTACATCTTGAAACGCCCGAGCCGGATCTGGCCGATTGGGAAGAGATGGTGGCACGGATCAAACAACCGACCCACAAAGTTAAAATTGCGATATGTGGGAAATATGTCAATCTGAAAGATGCCTATAAATCTATAATTGAGTCGTTTATTCATGCCGGTGAAGAGAATGATGCCCGGGTGGAACTGATCTGGGTCGCCTCGGAGGATATTAAAAAGAATGGTGCCGAAAAACTTCTGGCTGGTATCGATGGTCTGCTTATTCCGGGCGGATTTGGCGAACGTGGCGTTGAGGGTAAGATTGAATCGATCCGTTATGTTCGCGAAAACAAGATTCCGTTTCTCGGTATCTGTCTCGGGATGCAGTGCGCCGTGATCGAGTATGCCCGAAATGTCTGCGGACTTGAGGATGCTCACAGTTATGAGTTTTATGCCGACCTGAAAAATCCTGTGATACATCTGATGGCCGACCAGGAAGGTGTTACCAATCTTGGTGGAACCATGCGGCTTGGTGCATATAAGGCTAACATCGATAAAGACTCAAAATCTTATGAGGCGTATGGCGAAGAACATATTTCGGAACGGCACCGTCACCGGTATGAATTTAATAATGCCTACCGGGAACTTTTTGAAGGTACATCTTTTAAACTGGTTGGACTGTCGCCCGATGGTCGTCTCGTTGAAGCTATCGAAGTCACCGATCATCCCTGGTTTGTTGGGGTGCAGTATCATCCGGAACTGAAATCACGACCGACCAAGGCGCATCCTTTGTTCCGTGATTATATCGCCGCGGCGGTTGACTACAACCTGAAAAAATCAGCCCCACCTAAAGAAGACAACCATACGGTCGGAGTGAAATAGATAATAAAATTGTATTTTGTAGGTCAGGAGCCGTGCCGTAGGTCCTGAAGAATGAAGGGCGCTCCTGACGAAAATTATTACAGCTTACGTCATTGCGAGGAGTTTAGACTAAAAGGTCTAAGCGACGTGGCAAACTCAATTAAATAATTAATAATTCTTGTACCCAACCCAACGGGCGGGTAAGTTGATTCTATCAAACCCTGTAGTTTTTAACTTAATAGAACTATTAAGCAAGAATTCAAATTTAGAGTGCAAACAACAATGGAGTCATAGATAGAAACGATAGAATCTTATGAATCAAAGGGCGGTTATTATAATATGGCATAGTTTCGAGATTGTTCCCAAATCCAAATAATTTGATCTGGAACATTCTCACATATTTCCCATAATAAATGGTATAACCTGTTCCAAATCGCATAAAGCCAGGTGCACTGGCAAAAGCAAACAAAAAATCAAATTTGTGAAACCCGCCC
>JAQBFG010000029.1:0-10225 GCA_032123495.1 Candidatus Zixiibacteriota bacterium
GCTCACCAACTGGGAAAGAGAACAGTTTGCCGCGCTGCCATTTAATAAAGACGAATATCTGTCCAAAACCGGTTCTGTCGGCTTATTTGGTGATACTGATTATACAGTTCTGGAGCAGATCTGGGGACGTCCAACCCTTGATGTGAATGGAATAACAGGTGGGTATCAAGGAGAGGGAGCCAAAACTATAATTCCCTCAATTGCGACATGCAAAATAACGATGCGTCTTGTGGCCGATCAGGATCCTATGGATATTTGCAATAAAATCGAAAAATATATTCAAAAGATTTGTCCCGATTATGTAAAATGCGATGTGACCAAACATGGTGGAGCACGAGGGGTAGTGGTTCCGACCGAAGGGCCATGGCTGGAAGCTGCTGGTGAGGCGATTAAATCCGGTTTTGGAATCAAGCCGGTTTTTGTCAAAGAAGGCGGATCAATTCCTGTTGTCGGAACATTTAAGGAAGTTCTCGGGATTGACACATTATTACTGGGTTGGGGACAGGCAGATGACAACGCCCATTCGCCTAATGAGCGTTTTGCCCTGAAAGATTTCGAGCGTGGTTGTTATTCTGCTTTGGCGCTGATTGATGAAATGTCGAAGGTGAAGGTCTGATATGGATTTAGGAATCAAAGATAAAGTTGCTCTGGTGACCGGCGCTTCAGCCGGATTAGGATTTGCCGCTGCGATGGCTCTCGCCAATGAGGGTGTCAAGCTGGCGATAAATTCAAGGTCAGAAGAAAATTTGAAAAAAGCTGCTGCAGAAATTCAAAAAAAAACAGGTTCGTTACCGGCTATTTATCCGGGTGATTTGGCTATTGCCGGAAAAGCCGAAGAGATCGTAGACAAGGTTTCTGCCGAGCTGGGAAGAACGGTTGATATTCTGGTCGCCAATGCCGGTGGCCCGCCAGCCGGGCCGTTTATGAACCACTCAAAGGAAGTCTGGCAAAAAGCAGCTGAATTAACGCTTTTTTCATCAATGAATCTCACCCGTGCTGTTATCCCCGGGATGGTCGAGAAAGAATGGGGGAGAGTTGTTTTTATTACTTCGATAGCTGTTAAGCAGCCGATTGATGGTTTGATTATATCCAATACTTTACGTGCTGGCCTGACCGGTTTTGCCAAGACCATCTCAAATGAATATGCCAAATCCGGCCTGACAATTAATACAGTCTGCCCCGGTTATACGAAAACAGAAAGACTTCAGGAGTTGGCTGATGTCAAATCGCAAGCTCTGGGCACCAGTCCCGACGATATATATAATGATTGGATCGCAACTACTCCGGCTGGGCGATTAGGTGACCCCAATGAATTGGCAGCATTGATTGCATTCTTGTCATCGGAGAAAGCAGCTTTTATTACCGGTTCATCGATTGCAGTTGATGGCGGTTATTATAAAGGGATACTTTAAAATTGTGATGTAATATATTATAGAATAAGCGAATATAATTATTGCCAGCGATAAGTAAAGTAATCCCACACCCAAGATATGAAACCCGGATCATCAACTAAGAATCCTACCTGGCTTCCATATCTTGTCATAATGCTGCACCAGCTTCTGGCTGCGTGTGCATTTCCTGTCGCCAAACTTGGTCTTAATGAAATAGATCCTTTTGTCTTTGCGTTTTTTAGATTCAATTTTGCCTCATTAGTGTATATACCGGTTCTTATTATTCTCAACAGACGGCAAAAAATGCTCAGAAAAGACAATTTAAGGATACTTCTTGGCGGATTGATAATTATACCTTTTAATCAAGTTCTTTATCTGTTTGGTCAATCAAAAACTCTGGCAAATCATTCAGGGTTACTTTTTGCAACCGTTCCGATATTTTTATACATATTGGCAATATTTATACTCAAAGAAAAAGCAACTATTAGAAAAACGATCGGTATTTTTGTGGCGACTGTTGGTGTGTATACTATTCTTTCCGGTGGGAAAGTTGAGTTTGGGACCGAATATTTATATGGAGATATACTTATTCTGATTTGCGTTTTTGCCTGGGCGGTCGGAACAATTATTCTTAAACCATTGACCACCAAATATGGCGCTTTTCGTGTCATCGGCCTGGCGCTTACTTATGGCTCGATTGCATATTTCCCATTTGGATTAGCGCTAACAATTTCGGCACCAGTTTCGGATATCAGCCTGACCGGATGGTTTTCTATTGGTTATATGGCGGTCGGACTCTCAGTTTTGGGTTATTTCTTTTGGTATTGGACTTTAAAATATATGGAAGTTTCTCAAATGGCGATACTTCATAATTTTAAACCGATAATTGCCACTGCCGCCGCTGCCATTATTTTGGGGGAACCTGTCAGCAGTACCTTTGTTATTGGAGGGATAGTAGTGATTGGCGGGGTTTTACTAACGGAAATTTAATTTTGTGTTTGATACCTTTATTTTTGTTTGAATAAATATATGTCAGCTATTTCAGTAATAACTAAGAGGCCGTTATGGTTTCTGTATGCAATGGTGCTGTTGCATCAGGTGCTTTCCGCTTTTGCATTCCCTTTTGCAAAAATCGGATTAAATGAGATTGATCCATTTGTCTACGCTTTTTGCCGATTTACGCTTTCCTCTTTAATTCTTATACCTATTTTATATTATTTGCACAAAAAGCAAAAAATTATCTGGAAAGACAGACTGAAAATAATAATCGCAGGACTGATAATTATTCCATTTAATCAGGTGCTTTTTTTGCTTGGCCAGTCAAAAACCTCTGCGGCGCATTCAAGTCTGCTTTTTGCCACAATTCCAATATTTCTTTATATATTGGCAATTATATTTCTGAAAGAAAAGGCGACTATTAGACGCACCATCGGTATTATGATAGCTTCAGGTGGCGTGTTTATTATTCTATCAGGAGGAAGAGTAGAGTTTGGGAGCGAATATCTATTTGGTGACTTGTTAATTTTAATTGCGGTTCTGGCCTGGGCGATCGGGACCGTTATTTTAAAACCGATGGCGGTTAAATATGGAGCATTCCGGGTGACCGGTCTCGCTCTGATTTATGGATCGATTTTATATTTCCCATTTGGGTTATATAAAACAACGGAACATTCTCTAACAAACATAACTTCGACTGGTTGGCTGTCAATTTTCTATATGGCCGTTGTTGTATCTATTATCGCATATTTTTTATGGTATTGGACCCTAAAATATATGGAGGCATCGCGGATTGCGGTTCTCCACAATATTCAGCCGCTTATTGCCACTGTTGTCGCGGCGTTTATATTGGGGGAAACCATTAGCGGCACTTTTGTTCTTGGCGGTTGTATAGCTATTGGAGGAGTTGTGCTGACAGAAATTTAGTTTTGCAATTTAGTAATTTTGTTATATTGTCGATTAAAGGATTAAGAAAATATGGAAGGAATTATATTATATGAACGATTTCATCAAGAATGACGCTACTTCTGACACCTGGTCTGTCTTTAGAATAATGTCAGAATTTGTTGAGGGGTTTGAGACATTACGGCATCTCGATCCGGCCGTTTCAATTTTTGGTTCGGCTGCCCTGCCGGAAGGATCCAAATATTATAATCTTGCACAGGAAATTGCTCATCAGCTGTCCGATGCCGGTTTTAATATTATCACTGGCGGCGGACCCAGCATAATGGAGGCGGCCAATAAAGGTGCTTATAAGGGAGCCTCAAAATCTATCGGTCTCAATATTGAAATTCCGTCCGAGCAGACGGCCAATCCTTTCCAGAATGTATCACTTCATTTCCGATACTTTTTTGCCCGTAAGGTGATGTTTGTAAAATATGCCTCGGCCTTTGTTATCATGCCGGGTGGATTTGGGACACTTGATGAGCTGTTTGAGTCGCTTACTCTGATTCAAACCAAAAAAATATTTGACCTGCCGGTAGTTTTGGTCGGCTCTGAGTTTTGGGGCGGATTAATTGACTGGATCGTCTCCAGTCCGATAAAAACCGGAACCTTATCAGAGAAAGAATTGAAGATGTTTTCGCTGACGGATGATCCAAAAGAAGTTGTCAGGATCATAAAAGAGGGATACGAGAAAGTCAGACGTTCCAAAGCTATCTAATCTGAGATTTGAGAATGTAGTCAGCTTTTGGAGCTGACTACTTTTCCGTAACTTTCCCGATGCATATCGGTAATTCGAACCGTAAGGCTGCATTTTGTTTCGGCAATTGTCTTGGGAAAAGATCTCTCCAGTAGTTTTGATAATGAATTTGAGATATCTTTTTTCACCGAATTATCACGTCCCTCAAGAATACAAAGATTCATCGTGATAAAAGTACGATCAGGGGCGCCATCGCCGATCACGAATAAATCATGAGCGATTACACGACTTTTGATATCACTCAGCTTAAACAATCCTGTCTCGGCCAAAAATTGGTTTATCTCAAGAAGCAGTTTTCTGAAATCGACCTGATCGACGATGTTATTCGAATATTCCAATATACAATGCGGCATCTATTTATTGTCCAACATAAAAAGCCTTAGCTTTTCAGGTTTTCCTCAGAGAATGATTTTTCAAGGGACGGATCGGTGAAAATACCATCTTTTCTGATGAGTTTATCATCAAAATAGATTTCGCCGCCGCCGTAATCCTCACGTTGAATCAGGACCAGATCCCAATGTATCGATGATTGGTTTCCGTTGTAAGCTTCATCATAGCATTGACCTGGGGTCAGATGGATCGAACCGCGAATTTTTTCATCAAAAAGAGTATCTTTCATTGGATGCAAAACAAACGGGTTGACGCCGATTGCAAATTCTCCGATATATCGAGCGCCATCATCGGTGTCGAGTTTCTTATTCAGTTTCTCCTCAAATGATGATGAAGTTGCTTTGATGATTTTACCATCCTTAAAGGTAAAACTAATGTCATTATAAACCGATCCTTCGCTCAGCGAGGGAGTGTTATAAGTGATGGTGCCGTTGATCGAATCTTTCACCGGAGCAGTATACACTTCGCCATCAGGAATATTTCTCAGTCCGTCACACTTAACTACGGGAATATCTTTGATTGAAAAGGTAAGATCGGTTCCGGGGCTCTTAATCGTTACTTTGTCGGTCTGTTCAACCAGTTTGACCAGAGGATCCATCGCTTTCGACATTTTGGCATAATTCAGATTGCAGACATCAAAATAGAAATCTTCAAATTTCTCCTGAGACGTTTCTGCCAGTTGCGCCATAGCATTATTGGGATATCGCATCACTACCCACTTGGTTCTTTTAACCCGTTCTTCAAGATGGACCGGTGTATAAAACAGTTTTTGATAACGAGTAACTTTTTCGTGATCGATATCGGCCAGATCAAACGGATTGCCGGAGCCTCTGATTCCAATATAAGCAGCGGCCTTTTCCATTAAGCCAAGATGATAATCAGCCAAAATTTTGTGCTGCTCATCGGTCGCTGATTGGAGATACTGGCGGATAAGTGATTCATCGTTATAGAAGTAAAAAGGTATCGCTCCCTTTTCGGTCGAATATTTTATGATCTCTTTGCCGAGGTCCAGAGCCTCGATACCTTTGATCTCCAAATAAAGAATTTCTCCCTTTTGCAAATCAACTGAATAATCAACCAGATTTCTGGCCAGAGTCTGAATTCTTACGTCTTTCATTATTAGCCTTCTTTTATTTTATAATTATTCTTCCTTTTTTACATAATACGCCAAAAATCAAAACTTGGCAAGTTTTGCACTCCAAATATTTTAATAAATCAAAGATCGAGAAAAAAACACTGTACATAGCAAAAAGTCGCAATTAGGTGGGCGGGGAAAATAGGCAAGGGTCCTAATCACGACTTTTTTCTATCATAAAATCCCTACATATACAAATGACGATTCGACCCCAATTAGTGTTTAATTATTTTTTTATCTTTTGCAAAATATTTTTCCGATTATCTGGAATACGATTATCGGTATTTGATTGAAGATATATAAAAAACTTGATTTTGGATTTGATTTATTCTTTTTTATAAAAAGACGATACTAAATATAGAAACTGCAATTTAAATCAGGTGTGATATGAAATATCTTGTATTTACAATTAATTCTTTCCGGCTGGCTCTTGAAATAAACAAGGTTGTTGAAATACTGATCCCGGGCGCTGGTGGAACCGGATATCCTGAGAAAATTCGTGCCGAAAAATCAATCAAATATCAGGATAAACAAATTCCAATAATAACCCTTGCCGATTATTTGTTTAATATCCCCGGCGATGGCGCTGAGGATTTCAGAGTAATCTTATGCGAGCTGGAGGGCAAACAATTAGGATTGTTAGTAGACAATGCCGATGAAATTATCCGTCTGTCTCAGGATCAGATCATATTGACCGAAAAATGCTCTTCTCTGATTAAAACGGATTTTCTCGATGGCAAATTTGTCGAGGACGAAAAAGAAATATATATAGTGGCACCGGATAAAATTATGTCTGCCGTCAAAACTGTATGATTTTGCTTTAATCTCATTTCTGATGTGTCTATATTTTATCAACCGGTATCGTCAAAAAAGTCCAAATTGGGCAAATAAAGCAAGTCTCATTTTCGGAGACACTGATATTTTTAATTTACACCGCTCAATCCCAGAATATAAACCAACACCTTTAGTTAGCTTACCAAATCTGGCCAGAAGTCTCGGGATTAAACAAATATATGTTAAAGATGAATCTTACCGATTTGGACTGAAGGCATTTAAGGCGCTTGGTTCGACCTATGCCATTTATCGATTAGTCAAAGATCATTTGACAAATCAAAACGGGCCGGAAGTAACAATAGATAATTTCTATAACAATAATTTCCTGATACCGAATGAATTCAAATTCTGCACCGCCACCGATGGCAATCATGGCCGGGCGGTTGCGTGGGCGGCCCGGAAGTTGCGGCAGAAAGCCATAATATATATGCCGGGTAATTCAGTTAAATCGCGAATAGATAATATTAAATCAGAAGGGGCGGAAGTGGTGGTGGTTGATGGAAGTTATGATGACGCTGTTAATCAAGCCGCTATTGATGCCAATACCTATGGCTGGCAGATTGTGTCGGATACTTCATGGCCGGGATATGAAAAGATACCTCAATATATTATGGCC
Source organism: Candidatus Zixiibacteriota bacterium (assembly GCA_032123495.1). Taxonomy (GTDB): domain Bacteria; phylum Zixibacteria; class MSB-5A5; order GN15; family PGXB01; genus JAAERC01. Next base: position 7,065 of record JAQBFG010000029.1, read on the forward strand.
GGGTACCTAACAATGTTTCGCGAGATTCATCAGGAGTTGGAAAAATCAATCGTTATCGATGCTTTGTTTATTCAGGGCGGGGTAGGGGCGCTGGCCGCATCGGCGTCATGGTTTTATAATAAAGAATATTCTATTTCTACTCCAAAACTTATTTCAGTTGAGCCGACCGAAGCTGCCTGTCTGTTGGCATCAATTAAATCAAAAGATGGATTACCGATTTCACTCAACAATGTTCAAGATTCAATTATGGCAGGACTAAACTGCGGAACACCATCGCCTGTCGCCTGGCCATTTATCAAAGCCGGATTTGATTTGTTTATGTCGGTGTCGGATGAGTTTTGCGTCGATGCTATGCAAAGATATTATAATCCGACCGGAGATGACCGGCGAATTATTTCAGGGGAATCGGGAGCGGCTGGACTGGCTGGATTGATCGCTTTATTTGATTCTGGGTCGAACAGGACAATACGAGAAAAACTAAATCTTGGAGAAAAATCAACGATTCTCTTAATAAATACCGAAGGCGATACCGATCCGGTTGCCTTTGATACTCTGGTTCGAAAACCGAACAAATTGTAGCTGCGGCCAATATTCATATTGGTTTCGCGTCGAATATTGCTTTTATTTCTCCAAGGATAAACATGTGTTATGGCAGATAGACAAAAACTAAATATTCTCTATACAAATATAGGCCGCGGTCACCCGTTTTACCTTGATGGCATTTGCGAAGAGATTCAACGCAATCACTCTGATAAGATCGATATAAATATTACCAATGTTTTTGATCTCTCATCAGGTTTATCGCTATCTCTTTGGAAGCTGATTAGATTTATGTATCATCGGGGGAGTCAGGGGGGGGTGATCGGGATAATCTACTCAGTTATTAGAAAAAACAAAAAGACCGATAGTTATGGATTTATTGAAAAAATATTGGCACGCGGAATACGAACCTTTATCAAGAAAAACAAATATCCGACCCTTGTAGCGCATCCGATGCTGATTCCGATGATATCAGATTTAACCGATGTTTATTACCAACATGGTGAGGTGTCGGTACCTGATATGGTTGTTGCGAACGATACAAAAAATATATTTGTTCCATCTGTCGAAGCAAAAGACCTATTTTGCCAAAAGGGAATCGATGAAAATAATATAACTGTAACCGGATTATGCATTGAAGATAAACTCAAAGAAAATGCCGCAATAATGTATGAGAGAAGAATAGCGCATTTAAATTCCAATAATGATTTTGTCGGCGCTTTCTTTTCATCAGGTGCTGAACCGATTGGACATGTTAAGAAAATAATCAAAATGCTTATTTCTCTGGAGAAAAATGGCCAAAAGGCGATCCTCTTTATGAAATCAGGAGGAAAGATTGAAAAGATTATAAAAGATACAATTAAACCGGTCAAATATGCCACTGAAACTGTCGGAATCAATGTTCAAGCTTATTTCAAAGATCATAATATAATGATGATAGTGCACAATGGCTGGGATGAAGAAAATAAATTTGTCGATACTCTATTTGAATACTTCGATTATTTAGTTTCGCCGTCGCATGAACGGACCAACTGGGCGCTCGGATTAGGCATTCCTATGTTTGTATTGCATCCACTGATTGGGCCGTTTTCGCCAATAAATAAAGATATCCTGATAGATAATGATGTTGCCAAAGAGATATTGGATGATAAAATGGCCGACAATTTTGGCGAATATCTAAAAAAATTATCAACCGATGGCGATTTGATTCGGATGGCAAAAAATGGTTTTGAAAAATATTCATTAGATGGATTTGGGCAAATTTGCAAAACTATTGAAAGGCAACTGGCGGATGTTTGATAAACTAAAAGTATATATTAATAAATTTGACCGACGTCTCTGGATTCTTGCTATCGGCTGGATAGCATCTTCAGCAGGTTTTTCAATTTCCATTCCATTTATTGCAATATATTTTCATTCCGAGTTGGGAATTTCGCTTATTGAAATTGGTCTGTTTTTTGGGGTAACGGCTATTATCAGAGCTACGACACAGGCTATGGCCGGGGAACTTTCCGATCGGCTGGGAAGATATTCTCTTATGGTTACGGCTCAATTGATTCGCACCTTTATATTTTTCGTTACAGCTATTGCAATTTATTATGAATCCGGTTTTTTAGTCTTAGGTTCCCTTCTAATATTAAATGCAATTTTTGGTGCGATTTTTCAACCGGCGGCGCAGGCAGCAGTGGCCGACTTGGTTGAGTTTAAGGATCGAATTGACGCCTATGCGGTTGTCCGGGTGGCCGGTAATTTTGGCTGGGCGCTTGGTCCCGGCATTGGCGGATTTGTGGCAGCGAGTTCTTATTCAACACTGTTTATTATTTCTGGCTGTATGACTTTGATATCTGGCCTGATTATTGCCAAATACTTAAGTGGCATAAAACCGCAGGGGAATAATAATGGATTACTTAAATTAAAAGATATATTTACTTATAAAGGGAATGAGTTAATTCTCAAGTTTGTTTTTTATGTTTTTGTTATTTATCTGGTATTTGCCCAATTGATAGCCCCATTTTCTTTATATAGCGTGGAACTGATAGGAATTAGCAAGGCTCAGCTAGGGATATTGTTTATGCTTAACGGATTGATGGTGGCGGCTTTCCAGCTTCCGACAACACGCCTTATTAAAAAATTCAGGTTAACCTCGCAACTTGCTTTGGGTTCGATAATATTTGCCTGCGGGTACATTTTCGTAGGTTTCTCTACTACATTTGTTCTTTTTATCATAGCTATGGTATTTATAACAATGGGGGAAAATTGCGTATCTCCTCCTGCTCTTGCTTTGACTGCAAATTTGGCTCCTGAGGGCAGAACCGGACGATATATGGGTATTTACGGCTTTGCCGTAACCTTTGGCTGGTCATTAGGACCATTAATTGGAAATACTCTGCTTGACTGGTTTAAACCAAACTATATTTTTTCCTGGGGTATTATTTCAGCACTGGCCTTATTTGGTGCGATTGGATTTAAGTCAATTTCAAAAATAATCCCTGATGATTTAAACAGGCCTAATAAATAATTATCTTATAATTACGAATTTTCCTACTTGATTTCCAAATTTAGATTCGACGGAGTAATAATATATCCCGCCGACGACATATTGGGTGTTGCGGGAGATCATG